>JAGBZE010000041.1 GCA_017628435.1 Akkermansia sp. | reverse complement strand
GGAAATAGGCAACAGCACTCTGGGAGATGGCAAAGATGCTGTCAAAGCCCTGTCGGCGTGCCAGAGTCTCTACAAAACGGCACATGGCCTTGCCATAGCCACGGCCTTCGTAGTTCTTCTTGATAAACAGGCAGCCGAGCTCTGCGCAGGCATCCTCGGGATAGGGGTAAAGAGCCACGCAACCCACGATGGTGTCATCCAGGGTATAAACGTAATAGCTCTGCAGGTGCTCGCATATGCTCTCATAATCGCGATGCACCAACTTTGCATCAGCAATACTGCGGGCAATCATGGAAAGCAGCTCGGGGATATCCTCCTCACGCAAGGAGCGGATTTCGCGGTAGGAGTCGGTGTGCACCATAGTACCCACGCCTTCCTCAGAGAACAACTCATCCAGCAGCACACCACGGCTGCGGCCATCCAGCAAGTGCACGCGAGGGATTCCCAGGCGGCACACCTCTGCCGCTTGACTCAGAAGCTCAGGATGCGTGCATTCAGCCAGCTGCATGACTACCTCGCTCTCAGGGACGGAGAAAATAGGCTGTCCTTCGCGGGTGGGGATACCTCCCTCCAGCAGGCAGATATACTTGGCAGCACCCAATTCCTGCGCCAGACTCACGCTGGCAGCATCAAACGAGCCGGAACAGCCAGAGGCCACAATAGCCACCTGGCGGCGCTCCACAATCTCGCGCACGCGAGCCACGGCAGACGGCCCCTCAGTCAGCGACAGCTCTGCCAAAGCCGCGTGCATCTCACATTCCCCTGCCCGGTGAGCCAGGGCAGCGGCATCCGCGCCTTCTGCCACCAGCACCAGGCGTACGCCGACCTCATGCAGGGCATCAGAATCCAGCAGGGCATCCACCAGTTCCTCTGCCCGCAGCAAGCCAGCAGCCACGTGCACCACAAAGAGGCGCCCGCAGAAATATGGCACATACTCCAGCGCAGAACGGACATTCATAGCAGTTCGAACCAGGTTGCCAGAATATGCGCCTCAGCATGAAAATCAGGACTTATCCTTCTCTGCACCGCCAAAGAACTGGGGCACATAGCCGGAATCCACGGAACCTACCGTCATCCCCTCCTCCTCTGCCTCCAGGGGCATGTCGCCGGTATCCTTCACGATGTAGGATTCCTTGCTGGCAGAGGGCTTCAGCTTGAAGCTTACCTTCTTCTTGGGCAGGGTAATCTTCTTCTCGGCGTAAGGCACAGCCTGCTCCATAGCACCGCTGATGGATTCGCCGTACATCTCCGGCTCCTCATCCGCCGGAATGGCGGGCTCATCATCCAGCGTGGGAAGCGGGGCGGGCTCCAGACCTGCAGCGCGTTGGCGCTCGTGAATCATCTGCAGCTGCTCACGCAGGGCGGAAAGCAGGTCACCATTGCCCAGGATATCTGTCACATCGGAGTCTTCCTCTTCTGCGCTGCTGGTAGGCAGACTGGCCAAGAAGTCCTCAAACGCGGAAAGATTCGTGGTGCTGCGGAACATGCCGTTGAGAATCTCGTAATCGATGTTCTGCATCAGGCTTTCAAAGATGCTGTAGGCCTCGCGCTTGTATTCCACAAGCGGGTCGCGCTGGCCCTGGGCGCGCAGGCGCACGCCTTCGCGCAGGGCATCCATATCCGTGAGGTGCTTCTGCCAGAGCTTATCGATAGCCTGGAGCATGATGGAGCGCTCCATCTGGTCGATGCGGTCGGGGCGCTCACCTGCCACCTTCTTCTCGTACATCTCCTTCACGCGAGCCACAATGTGCTCCGCCACCTCCTCAGGGGTCTTACCCTGCAGGTCGGATTCCTTCTCGCTCCAGCCCATGGGGAAGGTGGAATTAATCCACTGCAGCAGGTCGGTGTAGCGGAAGGCTCCCGTCTCATCCTCGTTGAGGTCGAGTTCGCACTTGTTACCTGTGCCGGTCACCAGGCACTCATACAGCATTTCGCGAGGATCCTCGCACAGCAGAGCATCGTTACGCATGGCGTATACAATCATACGCTGCTGGTTCATCACATCATCATAGTCCAGCACATGCTTACGCCACATGTAGTTGCGCTGTTCCACGCGTTTCTGGGCACCTTCAATTATGCGGTTCATGAGGGTGTTCTCTACAGCCTCGCCTTCCTGCATACCAAAGCGGTCCATCATCTTGGTCATGCGCTCGCTGCCGCCGAAATTGCGCATCAGATCATCCTCAAAGGAGAGGAAGAACTGAGAGCCGCCGGGGTCGCCCTGGCGGGAGCAGCGGCCACGCAGCTGGCGGTCGATACGGCGGGATTCATAACGCTCCGTGCCCAGCACAAAGAGGCCCCCCAGCTCTGCCACGCCTTCCCCCAGCTTGATGTCAGTACCGCGACCGGCCATGTTGGTGGATACCGTCACGGCGCCGCGCTGACCGGCACGAGCCACGATTTCGGCTTCGCGCTGGTGGTTCTTGGCGTTCAGCACCTCATGCGGCACCTTGGCAAAGCTCAGCATGCGGGAAAGCGTCTCAGAGGCTTCCACACTGGCAGTACCCACCAGCACAGGCTGTCCCTTCTTGTGCAGCTCCACAATCTTGCCCACCACAGCGTTGAACTTCTCGCGGCGGCTGCGGAAAATAAGGTCGTTCTGATCCTCGCGGATGCAGGGACGATTGGTCGGAATGGGCAGCACGTCCAGCTTGTAGATATCATGGAACTCAGCCGCTTCCGTCTCAGCCGTACCGGTCATACCGGCCAGGCGGCTGTACAGGCGGAAGTAGTTCTGAATGGTAATGGTGGCATAGGTCATGTTCTCAGCCTCTACCTCCACACCCTCCTTGGCTTCCACAGCCTGGTGCAGGCCCTCGCTCCAGCGACGCCCCGGCATCTCGCGGCCCGTGTTCTGGTCGATGATGACAATCTTGCCGTCCTTCACCACGTACTCCACATCCTTCTCGTAGATAGTGTAGGCCTTGAGCAGCTGACTGGTGGTGTGCAGGCGCACGCCGGTCTCATCCAGACGCTTCATGAGGGCTGTCTTGCGAGCTTCCTTCTCGCGTTCGCTCAGCTTCTCATCTTCATCAATGTTCACGAACTCGGTGCCGATATCCGGCAGCACGAAATTCTCCGGATGTCCGGGGCTGATAACCTCGCGTCCCATTTCCATGAGGTCGGCATCGTGCGTTTTCTCATCGATGGTGTAGTAAAGTTCTTCCTTGAGCTTAAAGAGCTCAATCTTACGCGGATCCTGGTAGAGGAACAGCTCATACTTCTCCACCATGCGGCGGAAATCCGGGTCCTGCTGGGAGCGCATGAAAGCACGATTGCGCGGCTGACCAAGCTTCACCTTGAACAGGCAGCGGCCGGCGCGGTCGGTATCGCCTTCCTTGGCATACTTCACCGCCTTCTCCATGAGTTCGTTACACAGAGCAACCTGCTTGCGCACCACATTCTCGATAAGCGGCTTGAGAGAATCATACTGCTGTTCATGCTCAATAACGGCCGGGCCGGAGATGATGAGCGGGGTACGTGCCTCGTCAATCAAAATGGAGTCCACTTCATCAATGATAGCGAAGTAGTGACCACGCTGCACCTGAGCGTCCTTGCTGGAGGCCATGCCGTTGTCGCGCAAGTAGTCGAAACCGAATTCGGCATTGGTTCCGTAGGTGATATCCTGAGCATACTGGCGGCGGCGCAGGTCGCTGGGCATCATGCTCTGAATGCAACCGATGGTGAGACCGAGGAAGGAGAACAGAGCACCCATCCACATGGAGTCGCGGCGGGCAAGGTAATCATTCACCGTCACCACATGCACACCCATGCCGGTAAGAGCATTCAGGTACACCGGCAGCGTTGCCACCAGGGTCTTACCTTCACCCGTGGCCATTTCGGCAATGAAACCACGATGCAGCGCAATACCACCGATAAGCTGCACATCGAAGTGCACCATATCCCACTTGATAGGCGTGCCGCATACATCCACCGTCTGGCCGCAAAGCAGGCGGGCACCACACTTCACCACAGCAAAGGCTTCCGGGAGAATGGTTTCCAGATACTTGGCGCGCAGCTTGGCAAACTTAGGCTCGATTTCAGACAGAGCCTTCTTACCAGCCTCAATGGATTCCGCCGTAGCCTCCACCTTGGGCAGCTTGGGGAACTCAGGAGCCAGGGATTCAAAACGGGCGTTCAGCTGAGCGGCATACTGCTCCAGCTGAGCGGGCGTAGCGGCCAGCACAATGCCACGGGTGGGCAGATCCATGGGAGTGAAACGGTGCAGATGTGCCTGCCACTCGCGGGTCTTGCCTACCAGGAAATCGCGGTCCTTATCAGCCCAGCTTTTCTCCAAATCCAGAATACGGCGTACAACCGGCTTAAGCTTACGCACTTCGCGCTGGTTCTTGGAACCTACGATTTTGTTCAGAATCCACTTAATCATATCAGAAAACTTTCAGAAAATATCAGATGACAGCCCGCCACGCTCGCGCACGCGGCATGCGGTTCGCGATTGTAACACAAGCCCCTCACATTTGCAAGCCTGCGTCAGAATACCAGCTGAATATGACGCGCGTACTCATTTCATCTTATCAAAAATTTCAGGAATCCACCGTTCAGTATAAATCGCGCTGCAAGTTTGACCCAAGTTTTCACGAATAAAATCAGGTTCATCACACACATCAGCATCGAGAGCAAAAATCGTCACCCCTTTTTCATGCAGCCTTTTTAATCTCTTTGCATAATCCCCTTTTCCAAACAATCGAGCATTTACTCTCAAAATTGGATATTGATAATACTCTGCTTGGGATACATTTGCCCCCTCCCACACACAAAACACAGGATATCTTACCCCTGCGCGAAGCGCTCTGAGATAATCCATCTCATTGTACGTCATAACCATAAGTCTATCAGGATGAGGCAAACTCCTGACTAAATACTCATAATCAGTAATCTTATCAACATCTATGATAAGACTCGGATTTTCACTCATAATTTCTCTTAAAAACTCAAATGTAACCGGAGTCTCTCTTCCTAAAATCCGCGCAGACTTCGCCTGACAATATGACATGGCTTCATTTCCGGTATTCTTATTACCTGACAACCTACGAAAGCTTACCCAATCATGAGCTCCTATATATCCGCCATCAGTTGTTCTCAACATGTCTACCTCAACAATGGAAAAACCCGCTGAAATTGATTGCTGAACTGCTTCCTTCGAGTTTCGCCATCGCACCCTCCCCAATCCCCCACCGTGAGCTATACATACCTGACTATTATACAACCCATGTATGGCCTGTCCTCGCTTCGCTATTTCCAAAGGCAAAAAAAACTTGACCTCCAGTCGGTCTCTTATACGTTCTTTCTCGCAATAAGAAAAAGCGACAAGGCCTGTAGCGAACACTAAAAAACTAAACAGTATATCTTTTAACATTTTGCACAAATTCATCTAGCCTCGGCTACTCTCTTACTCCGACAATAAGTGTTCAGGTACATTATGAGCATGATTCCTGACATCATCCTCAACAAAATCGCCAATTTGAAGAGGCACAGTCGACTCTATTCCAGCCAACTTAAGTACAGTCGCATACACCTGTCCATGAACTAACGGTTTATCTCTCACTGACTCCATATCCGCAACGACCTCTGGATATCGCCGCTTATACTCATCAGAAAACCAAACAAAAGCAGCAGGACGACGCAAAATAGGATTCCCAGGATCGCCATGCATCAGCTTACCATTATCGTATAACAGCTGCCCGTGATCCGAAACGTATAACATGACAGCGTTACGATGTCTCACACCATCAATGATAGCAGACAGGAAGGCATCTACACTATTGAGGCAATTATCATAGTCATTAACCAGCAGCTCTCTTTTATTATCAGGGGCAGGAACAAACCAATTCGTATTGCATGGATGATATACATCGTACTTATCTTCGTTAATGTACGGGAAATGCCCAGTACCATTTTCAATAACAACAAATTGCCTATTTGCTCCACATGAATCTATTTCCCGTACAATCCTGGCACTAATATCCTCGATAGGCCCTCTACACGATGTACACGACTTCATATACTGACCAAGCAAAACACTAAAGCGTTTACTATCTGTAATATTCATCGTATTTTCCGAATAAAGGCGTCCCTCAAAACCATGATGCTTTAATATACCAGCATATGATGTAACCTGCGGAACATCTCCCTGTTTCAACATTCCTGATAACATCGCAGCCACGCTATCATAGGTAGAAGACGCATATGAATACATCCGCGTAAAGAAACACACACCCGATTCCTTGGACAGGCGTGGCAAGGTATTGCGATGATACCCACCTGCTGGAACATGGTCAGCTCTCACACTCTCACCGATAACAAAAACGAACACCAAATCATCATTTACCCGCTTGTCCTGCGAAGCAAACGAGGCGGATTCAGTAACGTCAATTTCACGGAAATACTCCTTCACGCCGCCCCTGAGCTGCTTCACGTTACTGTACGGACTGCACCAACGATTAACAGCCACATCACTGTGGCCTGTAATGAACATTTCACGATCGTTACGCAGGGTATTATCTGCCATTTTACGATAGAAGCCGTAGCGCTTCCCAATCGTCAAAGCAGGAATCTCATAAACTCCCATCCACGCCACCATAACACCCAGCACTAACAGGCATTCCTTCAGGCTCAGTTTCTTCCATTTAAGAGAATAAACAGCCAGAGCATACACCCCGGTCAGAGCAACGGCTCCACCTGCAAAAGCCAGGATTGATGACAGGCTGACAAATCCGCTCAATTCATCCACATTGGTCTGGAAAACGGCACTTACAAATTCAAAACCCGCAGAATACCCCAGGGCAACATATGAGTAATGCAGAACAGCAAAAAGCAGACTGGAAACAATATACATTGCAACACCCAGCCATTTTAAGCGCACACAAACATACACCACACCTGCGGCCAGCAATACTCCGTATACCTGCCGGAAGAGCAATACCCAGCCGGGATAATCAAAAAAGAACGCATCCAATGCGGCACAATACACATACGCAGCCAGCAGGAACGCACAGATTCTATAAATCACCTTATTCATATATACAATTCTATAAAATACCCTTAAAACTTATAAACAGCCCCCATACCACACATTATCTTTCCGTTTCCCGATAACTGGACCAGATATAACGGGTGAAAAGCACCTTGAGAGAAGCCGTAAGCGGCACGGCAAGCAAGGCACCCACCACGCCGCCGATAACAAAGCTCCAGAAGAGCACAGAGAACATGATGGTAAGGTCGTGCATCTTCACACGGCTGCCCAGAATGCGCGGCTGAAGTACCCAGCCGTCGAACTGACTCACACAGCCAAAAATAGCACTCACGATGATGATGTGACTCACATCATGCCAGGTGAACCAGGCAATAAGCACAGCAGGAATCCAGGTACCGATCATTCCCAGGTAGGGGATTACCCCCAGCAGAGCTGCAGCCGCGGCAATAGTCACAGCATAAGGCAATCCCATTATTTTCAGCGCCACCGCCAGGATAGCGCCGTCTATCACGCTCACCAGCATCTGGCCACGCACAAAGGAAATGATGTAATTATTGATTTCCTGCAGCGTACCCACCACCTCCTCACGGAAAGCGGAGCGGCGGATAGGCAGCACCGTGTGCCAGTTTTTTGCAATACTGGCGCTTTCCAGCAGGAAATAGAACAGGAAAACCGGCACCATGACAGCGCCGATGAATGCCATGGAAAGCCCGGACAGCGCACGGGTACCCGCCGTAAGCCAGGCAAGAGCCTTCTCCGTGAGGTACGATGAATTAAAGCTCAGAATAGCCGTCAGCTTACCCTCATAAGTTGTTTCCTGGGAAAGATTCTCGTAATCCTCTAACGGCAGTTCTGAAGCACGGGCATCCTTGAGCATCTTACCGTACAGCATATCCACCCCCTTCTGCAGAAGGCTATTTTCAGCCAACTGAGCCTTACCGCCCTCCACCGCGCTTACCAGAATCTGCTCACGCTTGGAAATCAGCTCGCCCGTCTGATTCACCAGGGGAGGCACAATCGTGAACCCCAGACCCACCAGCATCACACCTGCAACTGCCATTACCGACACCACGGCCCACACGCGCTTGGTGATACGCTTCTGAACTATGGCCACACAGGGGGAAAGAATATAGGCAAAGAACCCGGCAATCACCACAGGCAGGAGCACCGGCTCCAACGCCACAAACAACGCGCCCAACCCAAAAAGCAGACTGCAGACCAGAATCACCACCACTGCCAGGGCAATCCCGGTGAGCGCCGCCCAGCATATCTGACGCTGAAATATCGTAGGTACGTCCTTATCCTGAAGCTTCATGCGGAAATCATACCTTTATTCCGGCACAGAGTCAACCCTGAAACCATGAATAACACGCACTACACCCCACAAACTCAATATACAGACAAGCACCGCCATGCCAGCCCATGTTGCCACCCGCCAGCCTCCACACAAAAGGAATGCCACGGCAACAAGCACCAGCATCAGCAGTATAGCCAATTTATCCTTCTTCTGCTGAGGTCTCCACCTCAACACCCGAAAAATCCCCAGCAGCAAGGCAGGAATAAGCAGCACCACACACGCTGGGAGAAAAGTTTTTTCCAGCAGAATCGCATCGTTCACCTGGTCAAGCGTCTGCCAGATCTGC
>JAGBZE010000040.1 GCA_017628435.1 Akkermansia sp. | reverse complement strand
TTTAAAGTGCGCTACACCGGGGTAAAACCGGGTGAAACCACAGTTGTCTTCATATATGCCCGCCCGTGGGAGAAGGATGCGTATCCGTCTACAAAAGTGAATCTTACTGTGAAGGTAAAGTGAACAGGCGGAAAAGGGTTTCGTTCTGTTCCTGGTAGAGTTGTTCCACCAGATTATCTGCCAGCAGAATGAGTGTCTGCTCCAGATTGCAGAGGAAGGGCGACACGCGGTTGAAATACCCTGAGCCGGCGTAGTTGGAGCAGCCGCAGGAGTTCATGCAGCGGTGCCGCACGGAGCAGACCTTGCATTCAGGGGTAGTATTGCCACGCTGGGAGATGATGAGGTGCTGTCTTGCCCGGTCAATACCGGTGTTCACATGACCAAAGGTGAGTTCCGGGTTATCGCCTTCACCGACCAGGCGGGAACAGGGGAAGAAATTACCATCCACCGATACGGCAAGCTCCTGCTCGCCGATGCGGCATTGGGCACAGGATTTACCGGGGGGCAGCAAGGCGTTGCGTATCTTATCCTCAAAATTGGCTATGCGCATGGGTTGCCCGCAGCGGTAAGATTCGAGTATGAGCTGCTGCAACTGCTCCAGCTGGGCTTTCAACGAGTCAAACTGAGCATCACTCCACTTGCTCCAGAAATCAAAATTGAGCCCTATATTGCCGTGGTGGTGAGTGTGCAGCCACTGCATCCCTTCAACCAGCAAATGATGGTTAGCCGGATTCACCACGCAGATGATTTTGCAGCGCAGGGAAGGGAACTGCTGTATAAGCTCCAGCGCGGCTGCTACCTCGGCATGACTTCCGCGCCCATCTGCATGGCAGCGGTTCTGGTTGTGCATGGCGGGGGAGCCATCAATGGAGAGCCCGACCAGGAAATCCCGCTCTGCCAGCCACTCCAGTCGGTCGCGGGTCAACAGGGTGCCATTGGTGGTAATCCCGAAACGCACGCGCACCCCTTGTTCCGCCGCCCGTTGTTTCAGGTAGTCGTAGCAATGCTGCAGCAGCTCCCACTCCATCAGGGGTTCACCGCCGAAAAACGATAAATCCACGCCGCGCCCGGTGCGCGCTGCTTCAGCCAGACCGATGTCCATGCCACGCTCTGCCGTTTCCCGGCTCATGGCATGGGCATACTTGCGCCCGGCGTAGCAATAGCGGCAGCGCAGCGTGCAATCGTGCGTCAGGCACAAGGTCAGCTGTAGGGGCTTGCGCATGGCGTCCGGGCGCCTCAGTGGTTGCCTTTGCCTCCGAGCCCGAAGAACCTGGCAATCTTGGTAAAGCTGAAGGTTTTGCCGATGTTGAAACCACCGATGCTCTTATTGAGGCGCACGCCGCGCTGGCTGACAGATGCGCGCCCTACGCCGCTTTGCCCGAAGCTGAGCGAAACGCCGCTGCGGCTGATATTCAGGTAGAGTATACCCGGAATCAGGGGGATGCGGGAATACATCGGAGAGCGTCTGTTGTAATTATTCCTAGGGGGTTCTAACATAGTTCTGGGTCTTAAGGTTAGTTGATGAGGTCAGGAATCGGCTCTATTCCTCCTGGTCGGAGTCCCGCCATATATTCTCCATCGGCACATCGCCTCCGAGTATCTGGGGCATTTCTTCCGGCTCTGCTTCTGTGGGTGTTTCGTCCGGCGTCTCCGGCGCGGTCGGCTCGGGTTGCTCCGGCGGCTCACCGGGAACCCTACCCGGCATATCCCTGGGGGTGGGATTTGGAACAATGCCCACTATCTTCTGTTCGTCGCAGCTGGTCACGAGACTGCCCAGCAGCGCAGCCGCTGCGGCAGGCAGAATGCCTGAGTATTTTTTTACAGGTTTGATGTTCATTACTTATTAAGTTGTCTGGATGTCTGTTTCTTCCAATAGACTCTGGCCTCATGAAGCTCGGCCAGCACCGTATCAACAAACTCCTTTTCAGTGAGTTTGGCATAGTCAGCCCAGGTCAGCATGCGACCCATGCGGCTGAGCACATGTACCCCGAAGGGATGCTTTTTCTGCTTGTCCACAAAGCGGAACAGCGTTTCAGCAGCCTGCTTTGCTTCCAGGTCAGGGGAGGGAATCTTGCTTGAGGCGTTGATATCCTTGCAGGCAAAGGCCTTGTCCAGCCACTTACCGGCAGCCCCGGCTATCTGTTCCGGCGTTTCCTTTACCGGATTCTCCCGGGCTTGTTGCAGGATGCTCCTGAGAAGTTTCTCATTCTTACCGCCAACGCAGGCGTCCACGGTAGCCCCCTTGTTGGTCACGGCTCTGGTATTGGCCCCGTGATTCACGAGCCACTGCACCAGCTCCACATGCCCCATGCTGCAAGCATAGTGGAGTGCGGTGTTGCCCTTGGTTTCAGGCAGCGTCAGGTCCGGGTCTCCGCTCATCTGGATGAGCGGCAGGAGTGCCAGCAGCCGCTTGCGATAGAGCTGCTCTGCTGCGGAGGTGCAGGCGCGCTCCTCCAGCCCGGCAACGATGTCGAACATGCCGTCATCGAGCATCTGGGGGTCGCCTTCGCAGTCATCTATGGCAGGCAGGGTGACCGGCTCAAAGGTCGCGACCTGCTTCTCCATGCGGAAAGTCACGTGGCGCATGTGGTGCGTCAATCCGTTTTCATGCAGATATACCTGTGCCGTTCCTGCTGCGGAGTCGGTGAAATTCAGCACCAGTAGCGCGCTGAATGACGGGTTTTCCACCTTGACGTAAGCCTCGCCTCTCTCTGCATTCGGGCTGTAACTTACCTGAATATCGGGCCAGGTGTTGCCGGTGGTGTTGTGCGGGTGCGGGGCAGTGTACTTGTTGCCGCCACTGCCAGGGAACTCCAGGCGCAGCGGGGTGCGCGGCATGTCGGCCCAATAGCCTGTGGGCTCCTGGTACATCTCAGTGCTGCATTGCTGGGCCTGGTACAAATCGACGCTGATGGTATAACCTGCCGCAGAGGGCGGCGGCATCACCGCCGCCTGCACACACGGAGCAATGCAGAAGAGAAGTGACAGGGGGAATGATTTCATGGCATCAGGCATGAGCATGTCGGGGTTTTCTTTTTTTACGAACGAGCAGCCAGATGAGGGCCATTATCACGCCCAGCGTCATCACCGCAAGAAGGGGACGGCAGAACAGCCAGGATACAGAAATGGTTAACAGACTACCGATGGTACCCAGTATCAGGGATATGACCACAGCACCGTCTTCTGCCAGCTTGCGGCACACAGGAACCATGCCGGCCAGCGGTTTCAGCATACAGGCAAAGGCACCCCAGAACATCAGCCATCCGCCCATGCGCACCATCCATAAGTTCATGGTGTTGGTGGTCCGGGCTTCCTCAAAGCACTGGGGGAGTCCCAGCGTATCGGTATAGAATAAGTCAACGACGGCACCGTTGGTTGCGGTGTAGGGCTCAAAACTATTACCTTTCTGAACGGCGACCAGGCTGACAGGCCGCTGCGGACTCGTCTGGCGCCAGCAAATGCGTACATCGCCCACACTGGGGGACTGCGGGTTCAGCGGATAATAGGAGCTACCCTCCGGAGCCCGGCCGATGAACAGGTACTCCCCATGGAGCATGGCGTGCTTCTGCAGCGTCGCCGGTACCAGTTGCGGTGTCACCCTCTTACCATCGCTGGTAATGCGCTTAATCTGACTATTGGTCAGCTTGTAGCTGCCTACCTGTACATCTGTTGCCCACTGCTCCAGCGTATCCGCCTTATAGTAGGTGTAGTTTGCGCTTCTGTATTCTTCGTGGTGAAAGGTCGCGGAATTGACAGGCTCGTTCACCCAGGACAGGTGATAACTGTATATCCACTCGTTATCGCGGCTGCGCCTGTATTCCGTATCGGTCATGTAAGACGGCTTCTTATCGTCGCCGATACGCTTTTTCTTTTTCTCTACCCATTGCGCGTACTGCACATTGCGGCGAAGCATAATACCCTGGGTCTGAACCCCGTAGGCCTCATCAACCAGCACATCTCCGGTGGTGGCCGTGCCACTCAGATGCACCGGTTTACCCTCTAGTGCAGCATCGGGAGTTGCCGTGTTCTCCACCTGCTGCACGAGGGGTTGCAACTCATCCAGAGCCTGTGCCGTGTTGAGGTAGTCTCCTTCGTTGTTGAACAAGAGGTATACAGCCATCACCAGCATGGCTGGTCCCAGGAAAAAGCCCAGGCAGCCTTTGCCGGCCTTCACGGCGCACCCGTCCTTTTCTGTTCCATTTGCCATCCTGTTGTGGTAAGGTTAGAGACTCAAGCGATTGCTTATACCCTGCCACCAGGTCTGCAGCGGGGCTGCGGCATTATTGCCCTGCAGCTTCAGGTACAGCAGTACGATGCCCTCCGGCGTCTTCTGTACCGGCTGCGACATCAGCCACTTGCCTTCCGCATCGTACAGGTTCAGGTAAAAGCAATCTGCCGGTGCGCAGCGGGGCGCGGCGGATTTGACTCCGTCCAGCAGCGCAAGCAGTCCGCCGGTTTCTGCGGAGGTGTGGGGGAGCTCCTTGGCATCGATGCTGACCATCACCTTGGCGGTCTTGCCCAGCATCTCCTTCAGGTATGCCGTGGCTGGGGCGTTATAAGCATCGTACCCGATGGTTTTCACTGCACCCGGAGCCGGAACCACGGGGGAAGCTGTTTCAGGCATGGTTACCGGGGTGCAGGCCGCAATAAGGGCGGTCAGTGTGGCCGTAAAGAAAAACTTCTTCATTTGATTTGGAATTGAATGTTGCGTTGTTTGAAATCGGACCCCTCTCCATAACCAACCTTGGTAGCTGTGCCGGATACCGGTGTGTCGAAACTCAGGTAGCATGTATGAGCATTTTCAGCGGACTCGCAGCGGATTTCCGCAGTAGTCGGGCCGGTTTTCCTGTAGGTCATGCAGGTGCTTTCACTGGGATTATAGGCCAGTCGATATTGGTTCGAGGCATCGAAGGGAAAGTCGAACACACAGCCGTACTTGAAATCGCTCCAGTCGGACCATTGTTCACTGCCGTAGCAACGTTCGCTCAGTTGCGTATGCCGGTCATCAAGTCCGATGACCCTGCCGGCTACGCTTTCCGGCGCCAGATTGGGGGGCGTCATGGTGCTGCACCCCGGCAGCACCATGACACTCAATATACAGGCTGTTGTTTTCAGACGGTACATAACGCGAATTTCTGAACAGGCACCG
>JAGBZE010000039.1 GCA_017628435.1 Akkermansia sp. | reverse complement strand
TTTTTTTCTTCTTCTCCACTTGCAATTCAAAAAAATTTATGCCAATATAACGATGTCACCCCTGCTCAACCATGAAGCGTTCCCATTTCCTTGCCTGTTTCTGTCTTGCAGCCTCATCTGCCTTTGCGGCCGTCGGGGATATTATTGACCCCACCAGCAAAGTGATTTACCATGTTGATGGCGTAAAAATGTCCGCTACCTATGGGACAGCAAGTTGGAGCTACGCCTCAGTTGTGCAGGCGGAATCCACTCGCCTGTACGACAGCAACAAAGGCGGTCCCTGGACTGGCAGCGACTCCGATGGCACCGAGTACGACAGCCTCATGTGCTGGACCCACGTAGCTACTAATTCCATTCAATACTGGCAGGATGTATACGGCGTCTTCTACAAAGACACCGGTAACATGACGGCGACCGCCTCCGGCAGTGCCCGAGAGCTTCCCAACGGATACAGCAGTACAGAAAACATCAGCGAAGGCGGCGTGAGTATAGACATCAACAATGCCCGCGAGCTCCATATTGCACAGGCCTTCTACAACAGCTGGAAAAACACAGGTGGTTCATTTGGCGATGCCGCAGACTGGTTCTTCAAGGCCGACTCCACAACAAACCCCTGGGACTCCAACGGCCAGTGGTCCTATGCCGCACCGCATCCCGACAAGAATTACGACGATTCCTTCTCCTGCGGTACCCCCGGTGGGTACTATTCCGAATATTTTGGCAACGGCAACTCTGACAAAGCAGCCTTTGTGACCATCAGCGCAGCCAAACAGACCTCTGCAACCAATGCCACCTTTGCCTACAACGACAGAAATGCCCTCAAGCAGGCACTTCTTGCCGGGCTCGGCTTTACCAGGCAGGATGACGGCCCCTACATTCAGACCCAAGAGGGCATGATGGCTGCTCTGAGCCTCAGCGGCCACGTGCTAAATTGCTATGGGTTCACGACGGATAAGAATGGCACCCTCAATACCGTGCTGATTGCCGATGGAGATGACGGCACAACGCAATTGCAGGAATTGCTCATCAAGGAGGTAAGCGGCAAATTGGTTCTCTACAAAAGCAACTCCGCCGCTTATATCGATACAAGTACCTACATCGATGGGGTCTCCTACATCAACACCCCGGAAGCACTCCAGAACATGCTGAAGGAATACCGCAGTCTGGACGAAGCTGCCGTGTGGAATGGCAAAGAAACCAGCGGCAGCTGGCAAACACAGGTGGATGTGGTCGATAGCAACATTGCCGACGAAACAACGGGCTGGGACGTACTGGTGAATGGCGACAACATTGACACGCAGCACCACGACTACTACCATGGCTACGCTCTGGAGAACCGCAAGGTGCTCTTCGATGACCATGCCGATGCCAGCAACCGCCGTGTCACCATCAA
The DNA here is from genome assembly GCA_017628435.1 of Akkermansia sp. Classification (GTDB taxonomy): domain Bacteria; phylum Verrucomicrobiota; class Verrucomicrobiia; order Verrucomicrobiales; family Akkermansiaceae; genus Akkermansia. Next base: position 1,288 of record JAGBZE010000039.1, on the reverse strand, counting down.
CGGCACAGTAAGCACCCCCCATATCGAAATCGCGGCGGAAGGCTATGAATTCGTAAAAGGCACAGATGGAGCCATTGCAGCCGGGGCTGACATGATGATTCGCCGCGGAGCCAGTCTGCACAGCGGAGTGGAGCTGAACCTGAATCATCTTTCTCTGGAACTCGGAGCCAGCCTGAGCCTGGACGATGCCGCAGGCAGCATCAAGGTATCCGGCGAGTTTCATGTAGGAGGCACCGCTATGTCTCCACTCACCATGCGCAGCACCACCCTGCCCGCTGCCAGCATTGATGCTGATCTGGATTTAACCGCGGCCTCCCTCGTAAGCCTGGAAGGCTCCGTTGATATGAACGGCCACTCGCTTCTGCTCGGGCGGAATACCACCCTCACGCTCAATTTTGATACCGCTATCGACGATATCACCCCCCTCTTCACCAACGTGGGCATACTGGAAATCGAAGGCCTTGGTCAGATAGAAAGCAACACTGACCTGACAGAGGCACTCAACTTCACCTTCCCGGGCACCATCCTCCCCAATCATTCCTGCCAGATTTTCTACACCGATACCGGCACCCTGGCCCTGCAAATCATTCCCGAGCCTGCCACCACCACCCTCTCCCTGCTGGGAATCTGCAGTCTGGTTCTGCGCAGGCGCCGCAAATAGCCCCCTGTCCTCTCACCTTGATTTGAGCAGGGACAGAGCCCCGGATTCAACATAAATGAACGGATACAAAAGCCATAGACAGGAACGCACCTGCCACCTGCACCAGGGATGCGGCTGCTCTCCCCGCGGCTGTGCTCTCACCCTGTTCTTTCTCTATCTCCTGCAATGTCTGGCAACCACCGCGGCGCTGTGGCATAAATACGACACCCGCACCATCGAAGGCGTGCGGCTTACCCTGTATTACCCTGCCCATGAGAGTGTGTGGATGTATCTACCAGGCATCGGGGCCTTACGGATGATGCTTCACTGGGCCTCATGGGGCAATGAGTATGAACTCGTAAAAGCGCTCGACATACAGCTTCCCGATGGTCGCCAATACACTCTGCACTGCGAAAATTACCAAAAGCTGGAGCAATTAGGAATCCGCCAAACACCAGAAGGCATCCAGCTGCTCGATGACCACGGCAACAATTACGTTGACACGCCACTTATCCCCTACCCTGCATTTCAGGAGTGAGCAACTATTCACAATTCCACAAAAAGTTGGGCTTGCCCCCAAAGTGACTACACCTGCGGCAGCCATTCTGGTCCGTCTGGGCTTCGTAAAACAGCGTATCAGGTACCCTG
>JAGBZE010000038.1 GCA_017628435.1 Akkermansia sp. | reverse complement strand
TGTAGATAAACATGAGCAACACCAGCAAATCCATGATGAACAATGAGCGCCATTTAAAACGCACATAACCCATCAACCAAAGCAGTATCCAATACAGCAACACAACCCCTGAAACCAGAAAAATAACAGGAATTTCCTGTAACTTACCTGGAAGAGGCAGCAGGGCGATGAGAGGCGGAAGCAAGTAGATGAGCGTCCACACCCGCGGGCCCATCCAAATCAGAAACACGCAGCCGACCAAGGCAATGATGATACCTATCGAAGCCTTGACGCTTTCCGCTGATTGAACACCGATTACAAAGCAAAGAACCACTAGAAATATACTAGTGAGTATGTTCCTGACGATGGCGTTCGGCATATTTTTTTGAAGCACGCCGCAGTTATTCCACGGCGTGCGTATAGATATCACATTTTACAGCGCAGAGGGTATTTCCTTACCCAGATCAGATGCTTTTCGGCCTTTACCATCACCGGCAATACGCTCAAGGAGCACATCGCGATACCCCATTCCACCGGGAATCATAGGCAGCACATGCACATCGTACGGCACCATCACATCCAGCACGTATGCCTCCTTAGCTTCCAGCATGCGCTTGATGGCACCGGGAAGATCTGCTGGGTCCACCACGCGCTCACACTTGATACCGAAACCTGCACACAGCACCGGGAAATTCGGGTAGAGGATTTCCTCTGTGCGGTGGGTGCGGTCGTACTCATCTGCGGGGTCTGCCAGGAAAGTCTGGGCGCGGTTGGAGTCATACTTCAGGTCTTCCCACTGTACCACCATACCGAGGTGCTGGTTATCCAGAATAAGGCACTTAATCGGCATCTTCTCCACATGAATGGTTGCAAGCTCCTGCACATTCATCAGGAAGGAGCCATCGCCATCGATATTGACCACCTGCTTATCCGGGTAAGCCACATGGGCCCCCATGGCAGCGGGCAGGCCATAACCCATGGAACCAAGACCGCCAGAGGTGGAAAGGCGGCGGGTCTGTTTGAACTTGTAGAACTGGGCAGCAAACATCTGGTGCTGGCCTACGCCGGTGCAAATAATGGCATCCTCATCCTTCAGCTGGTTGTACAGTTCCTCAATGGCCTGCTGAGGGGCAATCTCACGCTCATTCTTCACATAAGTGAGCGGGTACTGCTTCTTCCAGGCTTCAATGATGCCAAACCACTCAGGGCGATTGGAAACGGAGTATTCACGCGGAGCCATACCCATGGCCTCCAGCTTGGAGTTCAGGTATGCAAGAGCAGCACCGGCATCTGCACGGATAGCGAAATCTACCTTCTTATTCTTGTTAAGCTCAGCTGCATCATAATCGATATGGATAATACGCGCGTGCTCGCAGAAAGTGCGCACGGCACCGGTAACACGGTCATCGAAACGGGCGCCAATGGCAATAACCACGTCGGCCTCATTCACAGTATTGTTGGCGTACACGGCGCCATGCATACCCAGCCAACGCACAGAAAGGGGATGATCCTCCGGCATAGCGCCGATACCCATCAACGTGGTGGCCACAGGAATCTGCGTACGCTCCGCAAATTCGCGCAGCTGCTCAGCAGCCTCGGAAATAACAATACCGCCGCCAGCATAAATAGCCGGGCGCTTTGCAGAAAGAATAAGCGGCAGCACCTCATCCAGCGCTGCGGTGTTCAGCTCCATCTCCGGCTGGTAGCCAGGCAGATCCATGGGGGCATCAAAATCAGGAATGAACTTCCCTTCCTGAAAATTCTTGGGAATATCAATCACAACAGGACCAGGGCGCCCCGTGCGAGCCACGTGGAAAGCCTCACGAACAATGCGGGGAATATCTTCCAGCTGAGTCACCAGATAACTGTGCTTCACTATGGGAGCAGTCATACCGAACACGTCTGTCTCCTGGAAAGCAGAAGTACCAATCATGCCGCTGCCCACCTGAGCCGTGATGGCAACCATGGGAATGGAATCCAGCATGGCATCCGCAATGCCGGTAATCAGATTCGTGGCACCGGGGCCAGAGGTAGACATACAGACACCCACCTTACCAGTCACACGACCATACCCCTCAGCAGCAAACGCACCGCCCTGCTCATGGCGAGGCAGGATAGTACGAATAGAAGACTCGTGGCTCAATGCCTGGTGAATGGGCATACTGGCACCACCAGGGTAAGCAAACACCACATCAACACCCTCGCGCACTAGGCTCTGGACGAGGGCTTCGGCCCCGGTCATCATTATACCCTCAGACTTGGACTTGCATGTGGACTCGTTGTTCATGATCTCTATTCAGTTAATTGGTTGTGGACGAAGCATACATTCAGGCTCCGTATCAGGCAGGCATTGTATCAAACCAGATTCTGCTTGAAAAGCATATTTTTCACTACATACGCGCTTTATGCGAAACGACATCAGCGTTCAGGATAAATCACCCTTACGTCATTGCCACAATCCAGCATCATGACAAGCTCATTAAGGTCCTTCTGCTCCATTCTCAGCAGCGTGCCAGCGTGACCATTCCCCCCTCCCACAAGACACATTCCATTACTCAACACCAGAGCTCGCTCAGATGCAGCAAACTGAGGCGAGCGCAGGGGAACCGCCACCCCATTCAGATAGCCTTCCCGGGCAGCAACTTTCAGCTGCGCTGTTTTCCTCTTATCGACCGGAATATCATCCATCCCCAGTATCGGATAGTCTGCAACCAACTGCTCGCCGTCCCACACAGAAACCTCGCGCTGCAGGGGCCGAATCTCCATACGCAGGCGCATAGGAATCACTACCAGTTTTTGACCAACCTGCAGAGCCGATGGCTGAACGATACCATTAAGCATCATAATGACATCCTGGGGGCACCTCTGCGTGGCAGCTATGCGAGCCATATTATCCCCCTTGCGCACTGTATACACAACTGCGCCAGGATGCATCCGGGATAAGTAGCGAGGCACATTAACCCGGCCGCAAATCTGGCGGGCCTCACGACCGGCAATTCCCTCATCTGCAACATACGGCTGAAGCAATAGAACAGCCTCGCCACCCTTCTGCTCCCGCATCAACTGGCGAGCCTGTTCCAACTCATCGGGACGCCTTGGCCACAGTGAAAAATTATCCGCCGAATGAACCGGCTGCAGCAAACTATATAAGACCGCGCCGCCGAAAATCAAATATATTAATTTCATGAGATTGCTGAATCATTTCAATCATAAAACTGAGCAGGGACACTTCCCATGCATGATCAACCCCGGCAATTACAGCTCTGAACGGGTCTCCCGAAGATAAGGAATCCTTCACTACTCTATCCTCCACTTCCGCAGCAGAATCATGCACCAACTCCTCCTGCACATCCGAGCGACCGAAGCGGAATCCGTACTCTAACAAAGCCTGCATGCGTGCACCATGCGCCTCCATCCACTCAAAAAAGCGAGCAGCATCAACACCGAATCCTTCAGTTTCTATTGCCCGCAAATCGGCGGGGCGCAATATGCGCGGCCGACACGCCTCCACCCAGCCACTGCGCACGCGGCATACACCAGCCTCATCCATTGGCTCTGTAATGAGGCGAAAATTAAACCGGGTATCACCAAATGAATCTATTCGCCGGTCAGGCACATACAGCACCCGCGTCTGGCGCATTGCGTATTCAATAGAACTCCGGTTCATATGGAAAGCAATGGGCGGCCCCGCCTTTACGGAGGAACCGCCCGTTATCGAAAAAGTCACCGGGCCTATCAGGCCTTGTTTGCCTCAATGTAAGCAACCACGTCGGCCACAGACTTAAGCTTCTCAGCGTCTTCGTCAGGAACCTCAACGGAGAACTTATCCTCGAAAGCCATCACGAGTTCTACGGTGTCAAGGGAGTCTGCACCAAGATCCTCGATGAACTTGGCATCGGAGGTCACTTTTTCGGGGTCAACGCTGAGCTGAGCAGCGATGATTTCTTTTACCTGGGATTCGATGTTGTCGGACATAAGATTTGACAGATTTTAGGTGCTCTCATTCTAGCGCGTCCCACACGTTCTTGCAACAAAAAACTGAAGTATGCTCAAAAAAAACTGAAAAAAACACGTATTAAGACAAGCCAGCCGCCAATGCAAGCCCTCGGAGAGTAAGATCTGAAACCAACATGGCGGGGTGGCGCAGCATAGATGCAAAGAAAGCAGCATCCCCTCCAGTTAATACGACCTGAACCCGCTCACCTAATTCCCGCTCTATACCATCCAGTAAGGCATCCAGCATACCGGCATAGCCCGAAATCACTCCTGCAGACATGGCCTCCAGAGTCGTTCTGCCAATAGCAGGGCCACCAGCCACCAACTCATGCTCAGGCAATTGCGCCGTATTCGACACCAGACACGCCGCATATGATTTATAACCAGGCGCAATCACCCCACCTGCAAAACTCGGGCAAGCCCCTCTCTGCACCACCACCTCAAAAGTAGTAGCAGTCCCCATATCAACAGCAACAACCGGCAGTGCTGCCAGTGTTACGGCGGCGAGGGCATTAGCAATCCGATCCTCGCCCAGAGTGGAGATGCCAGGGTATGTAGAGAAGTCAACCTGAGTCCTCTGAACCTCGCTCACTCTCAATACCGGATACGCCTTGAACACCTCCGCAAGCACCATCATTGCAGCAGGCACAACAGAACATATACAAACCCGATTAAATTTCCACGTCGAAATCACCCCCTGAACCGCCGCTACAGACAACCCCTGCGTGGGCAGTATACGCAACCCTTCAATACCGGTTCGTGACCCCAAAGCAAATTTTGTCCTGGTATTCGAATTATCTACCAGCAGGCATACATCCTCATCCTTCATTTGTCAAATTTCTTCATTACAGCCGCTGCCACTCGTTCCTGTCCTCCGGAACGAGAAGCTCGGCTCATTGATTCACACAAACGGTGCCAACCCGCCGCATCATCATGCAACAACGCCTCAATCACTGTAAGCAAATGCGAGGTAGATTCGACATGACAACCAGCGCCATCCATCAACAGCAGATCAAGATTACCTCGCTCCTGCCCCGGTAATGTAAAATTAACCAGCACAGGCACGTTGGCCGTGTAGCATTCAAACATTGTAGCAGCACCGGCCTTTCCTATGTAGAAATGACTTTCTGCCAGAAGCCGGTGCATACTATTGGTCGATTCGATAATATCCAAACGGCCCTCTGCACAATATGCACAAAAATATTTACGAAGCATTGCTGCACGGTCACCGGCTATAACCGACATTCTCAACTGAGGAAAAGTCAACATAAGAGCCCTGATATCATCCAAAACTCCGACAGTCTGCCTATATGCGCCATACACCACCTTGAAACCATCCACCCCAGGTGACTGTCTATCCGCACATGGAGTAAACGTACTGCGAACAGGGAAACCTGTAGTCACTACATCAACTGGTAAAAAGCCGTAGCGCTCCCTCACCATTCGACAAGATTCCTCATCAGGCACCATCACCAGGGGACTGCGGGAACGCATCCAGGGGCGGCTAATCTCAAGCGCATCTGTCACCAGAACCGCATATGGCGGCACAGACGCACCCCTTTCTCTTAAATAATCCAGCATGTACGCAAAAAGCGGGTATGTACACACCACCACATCAGGCTGATATACATGCAACATTTCCTGCAAACACTTTACAACCCGACGAAGAACAAAACTTCTCACCAATCGTGACCAATCAGCAGTATCAGTGAGTGAATACGTCACCCCCCAAAGCCATGGAGCCTTTCGAACACAAAAATCGTAGAAGCATTGTGTCAAACGAAAGAGACGAGGCTGGGCAAGCTCACATACATCAGCCACACATGCATCCCAGCCAAGATTCATATAATACTCCTTAATGGCCAGAGCCGCCGATTGGTGACCCTTTCCGTACCCCACACTCAACAGGAGGATTCTCTTTCTACACTGGTGCATCGCCCGCCAGAAATCATAAAAACAAGCTCCGGCACAAGGGCCGGAGCTTTAAATCTTTCTTATCAGGGGATTACGGCCCAATCTTATCCGGACGCCCCTCAAACGCAGGTCTACGCGGCACAAAGATGGAATCGTTCGGCAGAAGTTTAATGGCTCGATCACGCGCACTGAAATAATCGTATGTACGAGTTACCTTACCTCGGGTAACCTGAATCTTACGCGAACCAAAATCAGTAATATCGCCGCATTCAATAAGAGCCTGAACAAGAGTCATACCCTCACGATACGGAAGATTCTTCTTACCCGCCACATACCCGGTCACCTGAATATAGCGGGTGTCGATGGCCGCCTCACCCTTCGGACCAACATTTGCCATCACAATGGGATCAGAATAAATTTCCTGAGCCAGATACAGCCCACGCAATTTATTCTCCACCTGGCGGGAGGTCAAGCCTACTACACTTACGCGCCCGGAAAGATACGGCATGGAAATAGTACCATCCTCACGGCTCACAGCATAATCACCATTAACATTGTTGATATCCTCACTGGGAATATTCTTAAACTGAACGGACACTGTACCTCCCTTGGTAGCACGTGGCTCAGTAGCCGCATCCTGCGCATACACAGGCAGCAGGAGCAGACTCAGCACTGCCATTAATATCTGTTTCATAAACTGATTTCCTATATTTTTCGGTTAATACAATTCATCATCTGAGCGAGAAGATACCTTTGCTACAGCCTTCTGTTCCGCCTTGATCGCACTGGGCTTGGGTTCCTTGCGATTATCCCCCTTGCTATAATAGGAGTAATACGTAGTGTAGTACTGGTACTGAGTATCACCGCTGATATCCACATTATTCATCACCAACCCCATGATCTGACCACCGGCATTCTGAATCAGGGTCTTGGCACGCATCAGCGCCTTAATCGGCATCTTACGGGGCTGCAGCACGAGCAACGAGGCATCTGCCCGGCTTACCAGCAATGATGCATCGCTCACACCCAATACAGGAGGAGAGTCAATCAAAACGATATCAAAGCGACGGGAAACCTCACTGATAAGGGTCTGCATGCGGTGCGAACCAATCAAACCACTAGGATCCACAGGAATGGGGCCACTCGGTAGCATATACAGATTAGGCAGCCCTGTCTGGAACACCACATCCTTCAACTCAAGGCCTTCTGCAAGATATGAGGAAAGGCCGACCTCACTCTTCAGCTCGGCATATCGAGCCAGACGAGGACGACGCAAGTCAGCATCCATCATCAATGTACTGTAACCAGCCTGAGCAAAAACTACAGCAAGGTTACTCAACGTGGTTGTCTTACCTTCGCCTGCGTTAGCAGAGACAACGGCAATTGTTGTAGCCTTGAAAATATCCTTCTTAAGCTCGATGTTAGTACGAAGAATTCGATAAGCCTCAGCATCCGGGCTGTCGCCACCCTGCAGAATCAACAGACCCGCGTCCTGAGGAATAACACCGAGAACCGGCAGGCCAAGACTGCGTTCTGCATCCTCAAGAGTTTTGATGGATGTATCAAAGTAATTACCAATGAAAGCCACAACAACACCAGCGAGCAAGCCAATAACGGCACCAACTATCAGGTTCAAACGGTAATTCGGGCTACTGGGAGCACCAGGCAGACCAGGGCGGCTGTATACCTCCAGGCTGGTGCGAGGAGCCATCAGGCGCATTTTATCAGCAATGTAGTCATTTTCCAGCTTGTCGAAACGAGCTTTTTCTGCAGCATACTCCTGCAGGGCATTCTTCACCTTCTGATCTTCAAGTGTCTTATCGCGCAGATTATCGCGCGCATGCGTATAGCGATGCCCCACATCCTGCAGCTCGGATTTCTTTACATCCAGCTGGTCAACCATAGCATCACGCATACCGACCAACTCCTCGTAAAGCTGTTCGCGTGTTGTCTTATGCTGCTCATCCAGACGGAGAACATTCGGATGGCGCGGACCATATCCACTCAGAAGCATCTGAGCGCGACTATTCTCCTCTTCAGTAAAACGATTGTTCAACTCACGCACCTTGGCAGAGCAATACGACTCAGCAGTCAGCAAGCCTGTCCGGGTCACATAACTCAGGAGCTCTGCATCCTTCAGATCCTGAAGCTTGCCGATATGTACCGTCATCTGGGCAATTTCTGTTTCCAGAGCGAGCTTGGAGTTATTCAACTGCTGAAGAGACTGCTCTTCCGCACCTGTTGACACAGGCACGCCGTGGCCATTATCACTCCACATACCCTGAATATACTTACCAGAACGAATATACTGACGAACCACATCAGCCTTACGCTCCAGCTCGTCCTGGCGGGAACGCAACACCTCATATCGCTTATTGATAGCCTCTGTAATAACGGCGTTTTCCTTTTCCTCGCGAAGTTCCTTGTAGCAATCCACCACAGCCTGACACACTTGCTGGGACACGCGAGGGTCGTTCGAAACAACCGATATATCAACCAGGTTGGTATTCTTACGCGGCATCACACGAATCATCCCCATCAGAATACCGGATGCAGTCGTCTCATCAACGCTCCATTCGTTGGGCAAATCAAGCTTATTGGCTACTGCAATCAGATTCTGCTGCGACACAAGGATCTCAAACTGTGTCTGCATGTACGCACCACCATCGGCCATCGCGGCAATGGGATTTCCTTCACCGCCGACAGCCACATTAATCAAATCGCGCGGCGGCTTAATCTCGAATGTCATACCACTCGTGTACTTAGGCGTCATCATCTTGGTGATAACCGCACTACTTACAAACACGAGCAAAAACACCAGCAAAATAGTCTTCCAGCGGCTTCTCAGCACCTGCATATAGTCCTGGGCATGCAAAACAGCCTCTGTCTGAATTGAAGAATTAGCGCTCTTATCCATATCGAATAGTGAAAATTGAAAAAACAGGAGGTGATGCTACAACATCATCCTCCCGAATAATACTCATTAACTTAGAAACTATATGTCAAACCTGTTGATATATTATGACGGGTA
>JAGBZE010000037.1 GCA_017628435.1 Akkermansia sp. | reverse complement strand
TAAAGATGCTGCCGGGACCCACCGGTATGGCGATGCCTGCTTCCATTTCCAGTCCCTGCGCGCCGCGCTCCGCGCTTTCGATGTCGGCGCGTGTGGCATAACCCAGGAAGCCCACGGAGGTATCGGACTGCGTATCGCCCAGGTCATACTTGACCAGAGCGCGAGCCTCAAAGGCGCAGTCGCGGTTCAGCAGTTGCTGGCCTGTCACGGCGGCATAGCGGGCACCGAGCCCCACCGTTACGGTGTCGAGCTTCTGTTCTCCCACGTTCAGCGCGGCATCAGAGCCGCTTTCGCTGTAGCCATCCACCTCGGTGTGGCGGTAGGAGATGTTGAACACAGGGCTCAGCAGGCTGTTATTGCCCAGCTGCACGCTGCGGCTCAGCTCATACATAAGACCGAGGGAAGAGCCTTCCGTATCGCCCTTGTGGGTGTAGCCCATGGCGTAGCGCTTGTAATCCGTCTTCAAGGCACCCTGGGAGCAGATGAAGCTGTGGCTCCAGCTGCCGCCCTGGTAGCGGGCAAAAGCGCTCAGGTATCCCAGACCCATATCGGCATCGAGGCTGTCCGGGCCATCGCTCTTCAGGTCGCCATGCATGGCGGTGAGGGCCAGCCCCATGGTGAGCTTGTCGTTCACCTGCATACCGGCGCCCAGCGTGCCACCCCAGCTGCTCAGGGTGTAACCGGCGGCGGTGGCATCGTTATTCTGCTCGGCGCGGTTGCCCTCGGCATTCACCCAGGCAAAGAACCGGCCCGGCTGCTCCAGACTGCCGCTCTTGTCATCCAGCACCACGGCATCCTGGCGGATGCTGCCCATGGCGGCGCGGTTGCGGATGGCGCTCAGCTGGCGGTCCATATCGCCGGCAAATGCCTGGCCCAGCGCTGCGGTGGAAGCACCGGCCACAGCAGCGGCGGTGCGGTCATTCATCTCGCCGGCATCCACGGCCTCAATGACAGATTTCAGCGCACCCTCTTCCTCGGGTTCTTCCCCCATATACACTTCCGGCAGCAGAGCCACGCCGGCGCGGCCGTTGTGCGTGGTGGGATTCACCTGCAGGTTTACATAAGTGCGCATGCTGAGCTCAGACCACTTGAATGACTCACGGGCATCAACCACATACACGCCTAACAGGTAATAATGGAGCGCTTCATTGTACTCATTACCCAGCCAGATTTTATCATTCGCTTCATCCACTTTCACCGATACCTTAACGAGCTTTTCCGCCTCGTCATCAGAATCGGTTATCCACATGGTGGTCAGGGTGCCTTCCTCATCATACTCCACACCCCACAGGGTAATGGCGTGTTTCGCCTCTTCATATTCTTCCGGAGCAATGGCCAGGGTGATGGCGCAGCCAGACGACAGTAATTCGCCAAAGTTGATTGAGGTAAAGGTTTCGGTGCACATCTGCATATCCACAAGGAAATTGGAGACATTTTCCTGCGTAAGCCCGTACTGGTCGAAATAATACCCATCTGTGCGGCTCATCGATACAGACAGCAATTCTCCATCCTCAAAATCCTCGGGCTGCAAGTAAAAACGCGCCCATGCGTCTGCGTCCTCCATGCTCTCAGGACAGTAGATGCCGGCAACCCACCAGTTGACAGCAGAAAGGGCTTCGCCCCCCTCCTCCCAGAGCGCTTCGTTATCATTGGCGTTAATCATCGTCTGCCAGATATCGCTGAGCTCTTTCGGCGCTTCGGAGGTCAGAGTGCTGCCCACCTTGCTATTCTGCCACCAGGCAATAATGTTGGCTGCGGAGGCCGCATAGCACATGTTGTCATCGGCATCGCCATCGGAATTATCAAGTTTATTAGCATCATACCAGCCACCGGCTTCACTCACCCCCTCGGTCCAGTAGGTTCCGGTGTAAAGTGTTTCGTTTGCTGTGGCTACGCCAAGCGTAAGCCCCATGGCTAATGAAAGAAAACGCGTAAGTTTCATATAAGAGGAATCAATGTGGTGGGAATTATGGCGAATCCCTATCAGAATGTCAATCCGGATAGCTCCGACTGACGCAACATATACGGGAAATTCAAAGAAAGGCGGGGCGGATTTTCTGGCTTGCCGCGTTTCACCTCGCAGCCTGCCATGCCAAAGCCACTTTATCGGCGCCGGCGGCGTGCAGCCAGGCCAGCCAGGGCAAAGAGACTCAACGTCGTCGAGGTGGGTTCAGGCACCAGCTGCCAGTTGGCAGATGAAGGCGCCATGAGAGCATGCACGGAGTCAATGTATGTCCCCTCACCAAAGTATGAACCGCTCATCATATACTTATCATACTCCGTTCCGGTGATATAAATTTTTCCATCCTTACCCGTAGCAACAGTGGCGTTGTAAAGATGTGGGGTTGTTTCCCAGTAATCATCAGAGTCCGTCAGCCACAATTTGGTCAGCACTCCATCTTCATACTCTACGCCCCACAGCGTAATGGCATGCCCAATGTTGGCATCCGGAAAACAGATTGTCAGCGAAATGCAGGCTCCGCTTTCAAATAATTCCTTAAAATCAACCACAGCTCCGCTATCCTTTGACCAACCATAAAAACAGGCATCAAAGATGAAATCTGAGAGGTTATGGCTTGTGAGTCCATACTGGTCGAAATAATACCCATTCGTTACGGCAAGCGTCAGCGGCAATTCCTCCTTGAACTTTTCTGCATAATATCGCTCCCATTCCGCCTCGGTAGTGGGGGCGTATACCCCGGAAATCCACCAGTTGAGGGCCGAAGCGGGGTCGCCGCCATCATTCCACAACTGATTACTGTTTACATACGTCTGCCAAATGTCATTAATATCCTTAGGCGCGGATGACGACAGATTTCTGCCGTATTCGCTGCTCTGCCACCAGGCAATGAGGTTGGCAGCGCAGGCTGCATAACACATATAGTCATCAGAATCACCATTATACGGATCATTTTTTTGAGCATCATACCAACCGCCCTCCTTGCTCACGCCCTGAGCCCACACGGTTCCGGTACCGGTTGCTGCATCATATGCAGCTCCCGCAGCGCTTGCAAGGCCAACCGACAGACCCAATGTTAACGACATCAGATGTGTGAATTTCATATCGAAAAATCAGCTGGATTCTAGCAGGATTTGTTCTGCCTATCAATCGGAATCCCGCGAACTGACAGATTATGGAGTAAGAAAAAAAGAGCCGCGGGATTCCAGCATGATTTGTATTGTTCATCAATGGGAATCGCGCTGGTTGACAAATGGGAGTTTGGCGAGCAGCTGGCTCGCGTCAGCGAGCGGAACTTAAAAGCCCGTGAAACGGGCGACATAACACTAGCGAGTTGGTGCAGCGGCGTCCGCCGCGAAACCACTCGTTTTAGTGTAAAAAGTCATTAGAACCCGTGGAACGGGTGACAGAAACGCATGGCTTAAGAATCGTGTCAGGACGAACAAATAGCTATTCTTTCATAGAGAATTTATATTGAAATTAAGGCGCATATGTAGCAACCCTCTCTG
>JAGBZE010000036.1 GCA_017628435.1 Akkermansia sp. | reverse complement strand
TCAATGATGTTGATTTGAAGCTTGTCAGCGATGGAGACTACAACGATTATAAAAACCTTAAGGAGCATATCGTGAAGTATTTGTTGGATAAATATGAATCCCCTGTAGAGGTGACGCTTTCCATTGAAAACTTCATGCCAAAGGAATCTGGACAATGAGAGGTTTACATATATTGAAAATCTGTATGCTTGCTTTGGTGGCGGGGATGAGCCTGGGCGAAGTCTGCGCCCAGAGTATGGGAATCTGTTCCGGGGGATATCGGGATTCTCTCGGCTATTCCCGTCCCGGAAACTGGGCTAATAGTCACCGGGGGGCGATTTCGGGGACGCGTCTGCTCCAGACAGAGCAATGGCAGGCCGCGCGCAGCAATATTCTGGCCAGTGCAGAGGATAGTGTCGCTGCCGAACGTACTCTCTCCCGGCATGAGGGAAATGTGGTGAAAGCCCGTGCGAAGTATAATAAAGCCCATGTAAAAGCACTCAATATCAAGGGGCAGGCAGTAGAAAACCTGATGGATGACTTCTACACCAAGGATGGATGGGAAAAGATGGATGGCAAGCGCGGGCGCAACGGCTTCGATGGCCTGTACGTGAAGCGCAATAAGAATGGCACCATTGTGTCCTGGTTTGCGGCCGAGGCTAAGAGCGGCTCTTCGAAGCTGAATTCCACCAAGCACGGCAGGCAGCTTTCTCCGGAGTGGGTGAAGCATAACAACGAAACTCTGCTGAGCCAGGCTCAGAAGGATTATGCCGCTAACCCGACCAAGCGGAATGCCCGTCGACTGGCGGATCTGCAGCAGATCAACAAGCTGCAGGGGCGTCAACCGCGCCTTTTCCATGCTGAGTGGACCACGAAGAATGGCGCCCCGCACATGGTTATTTCGCAGCAGACAGCCACCGGCAAAAAGGTTTCCCGCCCCATGGAGGTGGATATGACCAAGCCTTCCCGTAACCGCCAGATGTGCAACAAGGCGATTCGCGGCGCCGTGCGTGAGTATCTGCCCAATAGCAAGGGCAAGGCCATTGATGCCTTCGTGGATGCGCTGAACGGAGGAAAGATTACGGATGATGCCTCATTCCACAGGGTGTTTACAGATATTTCCCGGGGAAAGATGCCAAAGGCCACGCGTCAGGCTAAACTGGGCGGAAGAGCTCTGAACATGGTGGATACGGTACTGAACCCGGAAGAAATCCTGCTGGAACAGGGGCAGAAGGTCTGGAAGAAGTTCAAGGCCCAGCCTTCGCTGCGTCCTATGGCTAAAATGGGTACCAATATGGGGAAATCCGTGGCCAGGAGAATGCGTGCAGTCAAAACTGCAGGCCGGAAATTGGGAACCGCCATGGCAAAGCGTGCGGGCGCGGTACTGGGGAAGGGCGTGCTGAAGAGAATAGGTACGTGCACTGCAACAGGTGCCATAGGCGGACCTGTGGGGATTGCTGTTGGCACTGCTGTTGGCGTTATCTGGACCGCATGGGATGTAACCTCACTGGGTATGGACTACTGGAGTATGAAAAAGGAAGCCGAGGCCCAGCGCGCCAAAGAGGATTATGAACGCACTACAATTATTGCCGATATTAAGAAAGAAGACGAAATACGCAGGAAGAGCATAGCAGAGCATAAAGAGAAAATAAGTAGTTTGCAGGAGCAGAAAAATCAGCTGCTTTCCAATCTGAATCTGGTTGGTTGACGCGTTTTTGGGGTGCGCTTAGGTATGGCTCGTAATCGGGCCGCAATCAGGCGTTCTTTTTCCGGCTCCGGAATAGGGCGTTTCTCTCGCGAATTGACTTTATCGGGTGAGGTTGCTCCTTTATTTATTTCCCCTATTCCTGAATGCAGAAGCACCATTTCCCGCAGGCGGGAAATGGTGCTTTGTAAATTTGCCTCCGGGCGTGTGGCTTTAATCTGCCTCTACCCGGTGCTGCTGCAGCTTACTTGCGGCGGCGGCGGGCAGCCAGGCCAGCAAGAGCCAGCAGGCTCAGCGTAGCAGTGGCGGGCTCGGGCACAACCGTGATGGAGCTCATGCTGATGCTGTGCACAACGGAGTTCAGCTTGTAGGAGCCGTTGGTGTCGCCGCCAAGGGTGATGTTGTTGATGGTGCCGGAATAGTTGATGGTGCCGGTGGAGGAAACAACACCGTCCACAGCAGCGCTCACAGAGTTGCCGATCTTGGTCAGCGTGATGGTATGCGTGCCGCCGGCGGTTACGGAGGCGGCTCGCTCCTCATTCTTGGTTACATTACCATCCATATCCACTGTGTTGCCAGCTGCAACGTACGGACCTACGCGGAGCTTGTTGCTGCCGCTATCGGCAAGCTCGAAGAATACCGGACAGTTGTTGGAAGCGCTGATGGGATCGCCCAGCGTGAGGGTGATGCTGAACTGGAAATCGCTATCCCAACTGCCGAACTTGTCATCGCGCAGGTGAACTCGCTTGCTGCCGTCGGTCTGGGTGCCGCCCTCAACTGCAACGATATCCCAGGTTTGGGTAATGCTGGTGATGCTGCCTGTAGCCTCGTAACCATTGGTGTATGCGGAACCGAAGTTAACAGTCCAGACGTTCTTTCACTTTCAGCTTCAAAATGGTGGATTTTGATGCCGCCAACTGGACCGATGTTATTTCGATTTACACCAACGGAACTACATCTGGCACAAATAATAGTCTCCAGCTGCAGAAGGATGCCAGCGGTAATCTGATGCTGTACACCGATAAATTTACGAGTTCCAATGTAGTTGACGATGCCTCCAACATCAACCTTGGCAGCGTTGATTCTCTGAAAGGAAAGGTGCTGACCCTGGTGTTTGATGCCACGGGTGATGCCAATACTCTGACCGCCTATGTAGACGGTACTGCCAATGCTGAGACTTTGACTTTCACCTATGATGCTGGCGTTACCGCCAGCACAGCTCTTACCGGCTTCCAGTTCGGTGCCGCTTTCGGTGGTGGCCGCGTTTCCAACAGCGTGACTGTGGACGATATTGCCTTGTGGAACCGTGCCCTTTCCGGTGAGGAAGTTGCAGTTCTGCCTCTGGTGGTAGCCGGTAGTGATGACGTTGTTCCCGAACCCGCCACTGCTACGCTGAGCCTTCTGGCTCTCGCAGGCCTGGCCGCTCGCCGCCGCCGTCGCTGATATAGCGGGCGTGGAACACAACCATATTTTACAAAGCACGCTCCTACGGGAGCGTGCTTTTTTGATGGGCAGATGGCCAAACTCTCGAAGCACGGGATTTCAGACCCGTAGACCTGAGCCTTGGAGCAGCAAGCATCTGCCCGAGTTGCGGGGAAAGACCTGGTGGTAACGCCTGGCCGGGAATCACATCATTGTGAGCACCAGCATAAGGCTCACCACGATAATCTTGCCCAGCACACCGGCCAGCAGACCGATCGTGGCGCCAAGACCGGATTTGGCGGAATCCTTGGCGTTCTTTTTCTGGAAATGCAGTTCTGCAATGAAAGCGCCCAGGAACGGGCCGATGATGATGCCGAAGGGGAACACAAAGAAAGCGCCCACGCAAAGTCCAATCATGCTGCCCCAGAAAGCCTGTTTGCTGCCGCCGAATTTGCGGGCACCCATGGCGGTGGTGATATTATCCACCAGCGTGCCGAACACCGCCAGCGCCAGCAGAAGCGCCCAGAACCACCAGGCGGGGTAGGGCGCTCCTGATGCTACGGCGTAGCACACGCTGCCGCCCAGCGCCACCAGACAGCCGGGATATGGCAGCACAGCCCCCAGAAAACCTGCGATATACAGAACTACCGCCGCCACATACATCAAGCCCGCGAAGAAATCCAGCCCTGTAAACCAGTTGATGAGTTCGGAAAACATAGTCAGGAATCTGTTTCGTTTGCTTCAAAATCTGCAATCCATTCACGCACTTTGGCCTGAAGCAGAGCTTTATCCGGCAGATAGAGTTCGTAGGATGAAGCGTAGATGTTTGCCTCATCGGGAAGGGTAAGCTCCACAAGTGCATCGTTTTTCTCTTTGCAGAGCAGAATCCCGATGGTGGGCTTTTCGAATGGCTGCTTCACATAGCGGTCGAAGTAGTTGACATACATCTGCATCTGCCCCAGATCCTGGTGGGTGAGTTTATCAGTTTTAAGGTCGATGAGACAGTAGCACTGCAGTAGACGATTGTAGAAAACAAGGTCTACATAGAAATGCTCTTCATTAAAAGTAAATCGTTTCT
>JAGBZE010000035.1 GCA_017628435.1 Akkermansia sp. | reverse complement strand
GCCTCGGTTCTCAATTGTTGCAACCCCTTCTGTCACCCGCTCTCGCGGGCTCCGCCTTTATTTTACAATTAGCAGGGGGTGCGCAATCGCTGGCGGGCTTGCGCCCACCCGGGACGCGATTGCTGCCCCCTGCCTGACATCTCAGCACCCACTCTGTGGGCGCTCAATTCCGTTCGCTTCGCTCACCTGGGCAACGTATACAAATGCATGCATAATTCTGCAAATACCCCAGCAAATCTGAAACAGGCCCCCGCTTTGTTTATCTCCCATAACAAAAAACTACCGCCCTCGGTTGTGAAACCTCGGGCGGTCGCGCGTTGCAGGGCTTGGTTACCCCACTCGAATTTGTTGCTGTTCCTTACTTACGGCGGCGGCGTGCTGCCAGACCGGCCAAAGCAAGCAGGGAAAGCGTGGCTGTGGTCGGCTCAGGAATATACTTCACAGCCCAAGAACCAACGCCACCTGCAATGTAGGGCACTTCAGTATAAATATCGGCTTGAGTAACAAAAGCAGAGTTAATCGTTATCGAAGTTATGCCGTCAACGGCATTACCTGCCGCAGAAAGGCGATTCATCTCAAATACTTTCGTACCGTCAGCATCATATGCTACGAGACCACCAATACCTTGATACCCATTGGTCTGGTAGTCTCCGCCTACAACAACACCTAAAGTCAGATAAGAAACATTATCCTCTACGAAGACATTGCTGTTATCCAAAAGATTGCTTACAGCATATTTTGGACTGGAGCTCCATAAGGCTGCACCGGAACCTGCAGTAGCCTCCCATAAGCCTTGCACCTGTCCACTACTATTTAGACCCAACCCTAAATCGTTCTGGGCTCCAAAAGTAATAATATTTTCGAAATTCCCGGTAACAGAAGCCTGGCTCATAGCCGTGAGGTTGAGTGTAATCACTGCCATTGTTGCAGCATAATCCTTCGCTGCATTCAGAGTAGGACTAGCATGAGGCACTTCCTGGTGCACACAACTCAGATTGCCTCCGTCCTTAGCCGTTATAACGCCGTTTTCGCAGACGATGCCGTTCATTTCACCGTTAAGCCCAGGAAAATAGGCGACTTCACCCAAAGCCAGGCAGGAGGACATCAGCAAGGTTACTAATGTTTTCTTCATGTTAGTAAATATTGATTATCAGTTACTTAAAGCAGATTGCACAAATCGCTCATTCTCTAGCGCTATGAGAACTATGCGGACTTACCACAATCCAACGCGCCCACAATACAGCATTCGCAATGCTGATGCAAGCCTAAACATTGTAAAAGATTTGAATTTTATATGTTGCGAAGGCGAAACGAAATCTGCTGATGAGCGTTTTCATGAGGTAGGTTTGTTCATTGCAAACTGATTACCAGAGACAAGAGACACACCCTGCATTGCGAATGCTGACGGCAAACCTACACCCATCCACACCTCACACGCCAGCAGGAGCAACGAAAAAGCCTGCTGCACACCACTGAAAATAAACAAGTAAGCGGGGCATTGCTTTTGAAGCAATGCCCCGCCCAACTTACTACCTATGAAACTCAGCCTTCCTTTTTACTGGTCTCCGATGCTCTCTCCTTCACCGGGAGCCGGAACGGCTGATGTAGTAGTGATGTCCGCCGGAACGGATCTGTTCAAAGAATTTTCAGATTAATTTGATTTTTCTTCTTTCTGCATTCTGTCCGCAGGCTTCTCTTCTGGCGTCTTGGGCTGCAAATCCCACTCATCCACATCCTCAGACTCAGTTTCCATCTGCTGCAGCAGAGCTGGTTTCACCAGGGTGTCATCAACCGCGTTCAACTGGCCACTCCAGAGGTAGCTGCGAGATTCAGCAATCAGCACCGGCGTAAGCCAAATCAGACATATAAGATTCGGAATTGCCATGAGGGCATTGGCACAGTCGGCAAAATGCCACACCAGACCACTCTGCGGAATAATGCACCCCACAAACACCGCCACCACCCATACCAGACGATAAAGAGTGATGTGGCGCTGCCCACTGAGGTATTGCACGGCCCGCTCGCCAAAGTATGACCATGCCAGGATGGAGGATATAACGAAGGTTACCAGGCTGAAAGTGAGCAGGATAGTACCCATTCCCCCGGCAGAACTGAAAGAGTAGAAGACTATAAGCTCACCTTCAGGCGCATGCATCACATAGGGTTCCGCCAGTCCGGCAGTGGTAAGGGTGACACCAGTGAGGGTGCAGAGCACCACAGAATCCCAGAACGGTGCGGTGGAGGCCACCACGGCCTGCTTTACACTGTTGGGGGTATCTGCCGCAGCAGAAACGATGGCGGATGAGCCCAGACCGGCCTCGTTGGAGAACAAGCCGCGGCGCACACCCACCTGCATAGCCAGCATGATGGTGGAGCCGATGAAGCCGCCGGCGGCAGCCTGGTTCGTAAAGGCGCAGTCCCAGATGCGCTGCAGAGCCGGCAGCACATAGTCCGCATGCACTGCCAGCACCAGCACACAACCGATTATGTAAACTATGGTCATGATGGGCACAAAGGCCGAGCAAACACGAGCAATACCGCGCAGGCCACCCATGAGCACCAGCGCCACCAGCACAGACAGCAGCGCACCGGTAAACCAGGTGGGCACTGACATGGCGCTTTCATTCAACACACGAGCAGCAGCATTAGCCTGGGTCACATTGCCCACACCAAAGGCTGCTATGGCCGCAAATACAGCAAAAACAACGGCCAGCCACTTGCACTTCATGCCCTGCTCAATGGCATACATGGGGCCACCCACCAGGTTTCCCTTGTCATCCAGACAGCGGAAACGAACGGAAAGCAAGCTTTCTGCATAGCGGGAGGACATGCCCAGCACACCCGTAATCATGCACCAGAATACCGCACCCGGACCACCGCTGGCCAATGCCACAGCCACACCCACAATATTGCCCGTGCCGATATTAGCCGCCAGGGACACCGCCAGAGAGGCATACTGCGATATGCTATTACCCTCTGACTTGCGGTTCAGTGAACAGACAAGACCGTGGAACAGGTAGCGCTGCGGCACGCGCAGCACCACGGTAAGATACAAATGCACCCCCAGCAGGGCAAATATAAGCACATAACCCCACAAGTAGGCACTTACAGTAGAGAGAAGATTATCAATTACATCAAGCATGACTGTCAGACATGATACCTGACTCATCCTCAATAGTCAAGTTCCAGCCTCACTATGCCATAAAAATCCTATATGTGTCCCAAAGTTTTCGAGAAATTGTGATTTATCTCCCTCTCCCGCGGGCGAATGCCCGCCGAATTCTGAGCCCGCAACGCGGGCGACATATCACTAGCGATGGGGTGGAGCCCGACGTAGGCGGGCGGAACCCCTCGTCCGTAATAAAAAAAGATTTCAAACCCGTGTAAACGGGTGGCAGAAACCGTTCAATCTAGTTTAGCAATGCTTTCTGTCACCCGTGTTACGGGTTTCATTTGTGTTGTTATTCCAACGAGGGGTTGCGCGTGTTGCGCTGGCGCGCCCCACGCTTCACCCCATCGCTAGTGATATGTCGCCCGTGTTACGGGCTCAAAGTTCCGCGCACTCCGTGCGCTTGAATAAACAACTAAACCACAATTTCTCGAAAGCTTTGGGACACATGTGTAAAATCACCATCCCACAAAAGTTGGGCTTGACCCGCTTTTGGCCCTTTTGGAGCCGTTTTGCGCCCGCAGGGCGGTGGCGGGGCTTGCGTGCGCCTGGGTGGGTGTAGCTTCAGCAAAGCCTCCTGCAATGCCTACGCAGCCGATGTTATCAAAAACTGGATACGTAATCGCTATACTATCGAGCACTTGGGAACATGGGAGATTATCCATAACCCGGATTTTAAAGTGGTCGAATTTGACCACTTTAAATCACAAGCTGGTTTACCCAGCTTCGTGTTTTAGCGTTCCCTATATTTTAATGTAAGCCGTTGTGCGGGAGGCTCCGATTTTTCGAATTTCTCCGTTATCAAGCATCTGTTTCAAGGTGCGCTCGATGAGGGAGACGCTGATATCCGGGCAAGCCGCCATGATGTCAGCTTTTCTGATTTTACCCGGTTTTTGTTCAAATATCATTCTGATGCGCTCCATCTTATTGAGTTTTGCCTGGGTAACATGCTCCACCCGGCACTCAAACTCGCGATAAGCTCTCAGAATGATGCCCAGCAGATACTGCAAAAAGGGAAGATAGTTATTTCTCTCTGTATCCCAGCCGGTGCTGCTCTCCTGCAGTGTTTCGTAATAGGTCTGCTTGTTTTCTTCTATCAATTTCTCCAAGCTTATATATTTGCCCACAATATAGCCATGCTGATAGAGCAGCATGAGAGTGAGCAGGCGGCTCATACGTCCATTGCCGTCATTGAACGGATGAATGCACAGAAAATCGAAGACGAAAAGTACCAATAATATCAAGGGATCACAAACCTCCTGTGCGACGGCCTGTTTGTATGCATCGCACAGAGAACGCACCGCATCCGGTGTTTCAAATGCCGGAGTCGGAGAGAAACGGACATGCTTGTTGCCCGCTGCATCTGTCTCTGCTATCAGATTATCAGCATTCTTCCAGTGCCCCCCCATGCCGGAAGGGTGGAATGAATACAAATCCCGGTGCAACTGCAGAATGGTATTCGGCGTTACAGGAATATACTCGTAATTCTCATGAATGGTTCGCAGCACAGCTCGATACCCGGCAATTTCCCTTTCATTGCGGTTGATTGGCTCTACCTTCTGCAATACCAGCTCCTTTAATCTCGCATCGGAGGTATAGATGCCTTCGATTCTATTGGATGCATCCGTACTTTGAATCACAGCTATTTCCAGCAGACTCTGCAGAACATCTTTTCTTGCCGTAATAAACAGCGTCTGTTTGCCCCGGTATTCATGTATAGCCGACAGCAGATTGCTTATTTCCGGCGTAAGTAAAGGCCCGGGTAAATTTAAATAATTGAAGGTTCTCATGACAGCTTGCTGTTTCTCTGCCCACACTTTAGCAGCTTTCTGCCTACTTTCAAGTTAAAAGTGGGCAGTAACGCCATAAAAGTGGGCAGAAAATCGTCATCATCGAGACCAAGGGCGACCATCTGGCCAATGAGGAGACACTGGCCAGGCTGCACTTGGGCAGAGCGTGGCAGGAGCAAGCCGGGCCGGGGTATCGCTACTTCCTCGTGTTCCAGGATAAGGATATCAGCATGACCGGGGCGTACCCCATGAGCGAGTTCCTCAAGATTCTGGCTGAACTGTAACCAACGCACAAAACACCAATCAGGCTCCTCGTTGATACGCCCAGACAGGCAGCAAGACCATGACCCGCACCCGG
>JAGBZE010000034.1 GCA_017628435.1 Akkermansia sp. | reverse complement strand
GTATGCCCGCAAGGATTTCCGTACCATTTACAATGAACAGGATAAATTTGAGATTGTGGCTATTGACCCCGAGCTCAAGCAACAGTACAAGGATGCAATTACGCTGATTGGTACGATAGATGGTATGCTGACTCAGCTGGATGTAGCAGCCATGCAGGATGCAGTTATGGGGCCGTGCATGGCTTATGAAATGCTGTTGGAGCAGGGGAAGAAGGATGAGCGTTACAAGGAGGACTCCAAGTATCGGGATGCGCTGAATCGTTATGCCTTGGGGGCTCATGAATTCACCCAGGCTCTTGATAAGGCGAAGTCCTGCGAGGAGCGTCGCGAATATGGCTCAGCTCTCTCCAATTACTACCGTGCTCTGTGCCTGTATCCGCGTTCTACCATGGCGGGAGAGGGTGCCAAGAGGGTGACGGAAATTATCCTTAAGGCCAAGTTCTGATGCCGCATCTCACTGCTGTCATCACACGCTTTGCGCCAAGTCCGAGTGGCCCGCTTCATGTGGGCCACTTGCTGGCTGCGCTTCAGGCGCGTAAACTGGCAGACGTTCACGGGGGAAAGTGTCTGCTGCGCGTTGAGGATATCGATGAGCGTGCTCAGCATCCGGAATATCTGGAACTGATGTACGAGGATCTTTCCTGGCTTGGACTCTCCTTTGATGGAGAGATTATTGTTCAGACCCGGCGCTTCGATGTATACTCCTCCGTTTTGGAGAAGCTTCGCGATATGGACTTGCTTTATCCGTGCTTCTGCACTCGCACGGAAATCCGCAATCAGGTCGCGGAAATGGGGAGGGCACCGCACGCTACACTCGGGTATCTGTACCCTGGTACATGTCGCAATCTCTCTTCTGATGAGGTGGCGGAGAAAATGGCAGCCGGGGTGCCGCACTCCTGGCGCCTGGATATGCAGCGTGTGCAGGATTTGATTGGATGCCCCCGTTGGCATGATATGCGGCGCGGAACCCAGCGCTGCGTACCCTCGGCATACGGAGACGTGGTACTGGCGCGAAAGGATTTTCCTGCAAGTTATCATTTATGTGTGGTGGTGGATGACGCTTCCCAGGGGGTAACGCATGTAACCCGTGGAGCAGATTTATTTGATGCCACTCATATCCACCGTGCATTGCAGGGGGTTCTTGGCCTGCCTGTTCCTCAGTATTGCCACCATGCTTTGCTGCGCGATAATGCCGGCAAGCGCCTTGCCAAGCGCGATGGTGCTCGCTCTATTGCTTCCTTGCGCGCGGCAGGATTCACTCCTCAGCAGGTTCGGAACTCGTTGCATATTGCATTGCAGCGGGGTGGTATCTGGGAGGTGTGACAGGCTTGCTAATTGTTGGCCTTTGTGTTATTCTTCTGCCCGTGAACGAGGAACCATATAAGACGGTTGAGGTTGTGGCAGCAGTCATTCTGGATGGAGTCGGGCGTGTGCTGGCTCTTAAGTGTGCCGAGTCCAAATTTGATGGTGGCTGGGAATTTCCCGGTGGCAAGATTGAGCCGGGAGAGTCGGCGCAGCAGGCACTGGAACGGGAGATTGCTGAGGAGCTGGGGGTGAAGATACGCGTTGGCCAGCATATCTATACCGTTGAACGGGATTACCCCGCATTCCACCTGCGCCTGCATTGTTATGCCTGCTTTATTGAAGGGGGGGAGCTTCAGTTACGAGAACACACCGATTCCCGTTGGCTGAGCGCAGATTCCTTGAATAGTGTGTGCTGGTTGCCGGCGGATGAGGATGTGTTGCCTTACGTGGCAGAATTGTTGAAATAAGCAGGCGTGCTGACGGCTCGGTTGCTTGACACTGCGAGCTTTTTCTGCTAATTTTTCGACATGTTTTCCTTACTCTCTGATAAGCTCGATGATGCTTTCCGCAAAATGCGGGGCTTGAGCAAGATTTCCGAATCCAACATCAAGGACGCACTTCGCGATGTCCGTATGGCCTTGTTGGATGCCGATGTGGAGTATAGCGTGGCCCGTGAGTTCATTGCTCATGTAAAGGAAGAGGCCATGGGGGAGAAGGTGCTCAAATCTGTGAAACCGGGTGAGCAGATTGTAAAGATTTTCCGTGACCAGCTGGCTGAACTTCTGGGTGGCGATGCTGCCCCGCTTCAGTTGGAGCCGGCTCCTGCCCGTGTGCTCGTAGTTGGTCTGAACGGTGCCGGTAAGACCACCACCAGCGCCAAGCTTGCACGCCGCCTTAAAATGGAGGGGCGTAAGCCGCTTCTCGTGGCCTGTGACCTGATTCGCCCGGCTGCCATCGACCAGCTGGCAACACTTGCCGGTCAGATTGATGTACCGGTGTATACGCCGGCTGCATCGGAGAAAGATGTTATCCGAGTGGCGAAGGACGCCCTCAAGTGGGCTGCTGGTCAGGAGCACGATGTTATCATCTTCGATACTGCCGGTCGTCAGGAAGTGGACGAGGATCTTGTGGCTGAGCTTAAGAAGCTCGCGAAGTACCTGGAAGCTCAGGAGTCTCTGCTTGTGGCAGATGCCGCTACTGGTCAGCAGGCCGTGCGTGTGGCTCAGGCGTTTGATCATGCTGTGGGGCTCACGGGTATTATTCTTACCAAGTTGGATGGCGATGCCCGCGGTGGTGCTGCTCTTTCCATGCGCGCTATTACCGGCAAGCCCATCAAGTACATGGGCGAGGGCGAAAAACTCGATATGTTCGGTCCCTTTGTGCCTCAGCGTATGGCCGACCGAATCCTCGGCATGGGCGATATTGTGGGCCTGGTGGAAAAGGCGGCTGAGAAGATTGATCAGGAGTCAGCCATGAACTCCATGACCCGCATGATGAGCGGTGAGTTCAATTTCAACGATTTCCTGAGCCAGATGAAGATGATGCAGAGCCTGGGGCCGTTGGAAGGCTTGCTGGGGCTGCTTCCTGGTTTCAGTAAGATTCGTAAGCAGCTGCCCGAAGGCGCTATGGATCCGAAGCGCATGAAGCGCATGGAGGCTATTGTGCTTTCCATGACTCCAGCTGAACGTCTCAATTACAAGTTGCTCATTCCCAGCCGCCGTCGACGTATAGCCAAGGGCTCCGGTGTGTCGGAGATTGAAGTGAACCGTTTCATCAAGAATTTCAAGGAAATGAAGGAGATGATGGGCGGTAAAGGCAAGATGGGTGGCATGATGAAGAATCTCATGAAGTCCGCCGGCGGTGCCAAGGGCGGTATGCCTGATATGAGTGCCCTTATGGGAGGTAAGGGCGGCGAAATGCCCGATATGAGCGCCCTGATGGGCCAGGGTGGGATGCCCGACATGAGCCAGATGCCCGACCTTTCAGCTCTGATGGGTGGCGGCGGTGCCATGCCCAAGATGCCCAAGGGTATGGGGGCTTTCAGCGGATTGTTCCGACGCCGTCGCTGATGCTTCTATGTTGCGCTTCCTGCTAGCCTTTGCTGCATCTCTACTGTCTTCCTGGGGACTTACTCCTGCCCAGGTGGTGGTGGTGTACAATACTGAGTCGAAGCGCAGCGAACAGTGTGCGCGTGCATATTGTGCCCGGCGTTCCATACCGGCAGCTCAGTGTGTGGCTCTGAGTGGGGTGCCCAGGAGTCAGGATATTACGCGGCAGGAATTTGATGCCAAGCTGCGGTACCCCTTGATCATGCATGCCAGACAGCACAGCTGGCGCCTGCCTGTGGCGCAACAGCAGGGCTTGAAGCCTGTATACGCCATGGTTCTCATGCCGGATATCCCTTTGCGGATTAAGGAGGAGAATGAGCCAGGCAAGAAGCTTGGATTTGCCTTTCAGAATTGTGCATCAGTAGATTCAGAACTGGCTCTTCTTGGAGCAAATTACTCCACCTCCGGCCCGCTGAGTAATCCGTTCTTTAATCGGGATGGCAGGTTGGAGGAGGCAAAGCCTCCTGTACTAGCCGTTACGCGTATTGATGCCCCGGACGATGTGAGTATACGTCGGATGATTCAGTTTCCGGCAGAAGTAGAGCAGCGCGGACTGTGGGGGTGGACCGTGGTTGATCAGGGTGGGCCGTACCCGCAGGGGGACGAGTGGTTCACCTATGTAGCACGGCAGGCTCGCGAAAATGGTCAGCCCCTTTTTCATGAGGAAAGTAAATCTACACTTGCGGCTACGTTCCCGCTGATGGGGGATACTGCTGTGTATTTCGGCTGGTATGCACACCCGGCAAACGGCCCGTTTAACCCAAAAACTGCGGCCGACTTTCGCTTTGCGCCTGGGGCCATAGCTTACCATTTGCACTCATATAGCGGAACTTCCGTGAAGGATGCCAACTCCTGGGTTGGGGCACTTTTGCAGCGTGGTGCTGTGGTAACCGCCGGCAATGTGTACGAACCCACGCTCGGCGGGTGTCTGAAGCCGGATGTCTTCTTCAATCGACTATTAAAGGGATATACCGTGGCTGAGGCAGCCCTGATGGCAACGCCATGGCTTTCCTGGCAGGGCGTGGTGCTGGGGGATCCCCTGTATCGTCCGTATGAGGTACTGAGCCGTAATGCCGGTGCAGGGGATAATGTGTTTGTTCAGTGGCGGCGTCTGCTGCAGCAGACGGGTGGTAGCCGTCGAGCTGTGGAGGCTTCCATTCAACAGCAGATGACATCTCCCCATGGGGCGCAGCTTCTTGAGATGCTGGCCTGGCATCTGGCGGGACTGGG
>JAGBZE010000033.1 GCA_017628435.1 Akkermansia sp. | reverse complement strand
TCCGACAAGATTCAGGTGCTCTCCAAGCTCATGGAGAAGAGCCAGACCTTCATCATCGGCGGTGCCATGGCTAACACCTTCCTCGCTGCCCAGGGTTACAACGTGGGCAACTCCAAGATTGAGGCCGACAAGCTCGACCTCGCCAACGAGATTCTGGCTGACGCCAAGGCTCGCGGCGTGAAGTTCATCCTGCCCGTTGACACCCGCTACTCCTTCAAGTTTGAGGAAGGCGCAGAGACCTTCTGCACCGCACCCTGGGCTGAGGGTGGCTCCATGCCCGAAGGCGGTATGGGCATCGACATCGGCGACAAGGCCATCGAGAACATCTGCTCCATCCTCAAGAGCGCCAAGACCGTCCTCTGGAATGGTCCCATGGGCGTATTCGAGCTGGACTCCTTCGCCGCCGGTACCAAGGCTGTGGCTGAATGCCTCGCCGAGTCCGACTGCACTTCCATCGTGGGTGGCGGTGACTCCGTGACCGCAGCCAAGAAGTTCAAGGTGGCTGACAAGCTCTCCTTCTGCTCCACGGGTGGCGGCGCCTCCCTTGAGCTGCTTGAGGGCAAGATCCTGCCCGGCATCGGCTCCCTGACCGACAAGGCCTGATAGCCCCTCCGGCTACAACCCTTTATCCATCGGCAGCCCATTCCCCGGGCTGCCGATTTTCTTTCTACCCTCTCCTACCCCGCCATCTATTGAACACAAGCCCCGTTTCCCAAATTCCCGCGAATCAGGAATCTAATTCCCGATTCGCGGGAATTAACAATAATCTACTCAGTGTCAGTTATTATCTGACCGAGCGAATGATGATACCTGTCTACGCTTAGCCGGAGGCTCGGCTATACGGTCATCGGGTAACCGCCCCATCCGGCGTTTGTAATCATCCGTAGACTGCCCATACATGCCCCGGTACACCACAATACCGGGTTCACCATTTGCGACCGGTTTCAGCGGCTGCTGCTCTATGTGCCGTATATCAGCCAGCCACAAATAGCATTCGCCGCCAGAAAAAAACAACAGCTCCGGCCAGCAGGCATTCCTGCGAATACTTCTACAGTCGCCCCGGGGCAGAACCCACCTTTCGTCTGCGATATTGGCCTCCCATATCAGAAAAGAGCAGTTACCCCCTCTGGCTCAGTCCCGGTGGTAGGGAGAGCCGGCAAGGAGGGTATGAATGCGGTAAATTTGCTCCAGCAGGACCACAAGAGCTAGCTCATGCTGCATGGTGTGGCGCCCGAGGCAGAGCACATGATCACAGGCATCACGCAATGCCTGAGTATGACCATCCGCAGCGCCGATGAGAAACGCCACATGCTTCACGGCGTGAAGCTGCCACTGCCGCACACGGCTCTCAAACTCACGGGTAGTCCAGTTCTGCCCTCGCTCATCCATGGCGATGCGCAGGCAGCCTTCACTAGCCTGCAGGAGCCGTGCAGAGACCTCCTCAGAGCTACCGGCTTTCACATAGCGCAGCTCCACCTTACCGAGTGGTCGCAGGCGTTCCTCGAAGAACTTTACCCCATCGCGAGCATAAGCGATAGCTGGTTTAGCAGCAGCAATGATGCGAAAATCCATATGCAAAGCCTAGCACACTTTCGCTGAATGCACAAGGCACAATAATACCCGGATTCACAGAAAGCGGGCTCTCACCCGCCGGGCTTCCCGGGTTTAGCCTTGACTCCGGAGCACTCTTGTGCTATGGTGCTGCGTCTATTACAGCTTACGCACCTTATCGACAATGACCGCCATCTTTGTTTTCTGTCTCCTCTCTGTTCTGCTCGTCATCGGCAAAGTTCTGCGCACGATGATTCCGCTTCTGCAGCGATTTTACCTTCCCAGCTCCGTGATTGGTGGTTTTGTGGGGCTGATTATCCTGCGCAGTTTTCCTGGGCTCATACCGGCGGAAGTTGCCGGCACCGTCAGCAAACTACCCGGCTTCATGATTAACGTGGTATTTGCCACGCTGTTTCTGGGGGTAGTAACACCGCCGCTGCGCCAGGTGGCACAGGTAGCCTTCCCTCAGCTCTGCTTCGGTCAAATTCTGGCGTGGGGGCAATATGTGCTGGGTTTTGCCGTCGTAGGCTTCCTGCTCATGCCGCTGTTCGGCGTGAATGAGGGCTTTGGCAACCTGCTTGAAATTTGCTTCCAGGGCGGCCATGGCACTGTGAGTGGCATGGCAGAAAGCTTCACCTCCTTCGGCTGGGAAGACGGCATTGCGCTGGGCTACACCATGGCCACGGCAGGTATGCTTCTGGCCGTCATCCTGGGCATCGTTCTCATCAACTGGGCAGCACGCCGGGGCTACATACAGAACATCCGCCGTTTCTCCGAGCAGGACACCATGCAGCAGCGCGGCATCTACAGCCGAGATACCCGCCCGGCTGCCGGTGTACAGACCGTTTACTGCGATTCTATCGATTCCCTCGCCTGGCACATCGCTCTGGTCGGCATCGCCATTCTGGCTGGCTACGGCATGCTGCAGGGGCTTCGTGAGCTGGAGGCATACCTCAGCCCGGATTCCACCGTGTGGCTGATGAAAGGCTTCCCCCTCTTCCCCTTCTGCATGATTGGCGGTCTGCTGCTGCAGAAGCTCGCCCAGCGCGTGCGGGTGCATAGCCTCATTGACCACGGGCAGATGCAGCGGCTCTCCGGTGCTGCGTTGGATTTCCTGGTCGTCTCCGCCATGGCCTCTATCAAGGTAGAGGTAGTCATGGAGAACTGGCAGGCCATGTTGGTGCTGATTATACTGGGCACCCTACTCTCCTTGTTTATGGTGATTGTCGTGGCTCGTCATCTCTTCCGCGAATCCTGGTTTGAATGCGCTATCGCGGAGTTCGGGCAGTCGCTGGGCGTCACCGCTACCGGCTTGCTCCTGCTGCGCGCCGCAGACCCGGAAAGCAAGACAAAGGCAACCCAGGCTTTCGGGTACAAGCAGCTGCTGCATGAGCCTATCATGGGCGGCGGACTCTGGACCGCACTCGCCCTCACCCTGCTCTACAAGCTGGGCTGGCAAACCATGCTCATCATCTCAACGGTCGCCCTGCTCGTGTGGATTACGGCAGCAGTCATCTTCGCCCGCAGAAAGAAATAAACCAAGGGCAGAATCAAGCGCACGCCAAAGTCAGCCCCGTAAAAAGGCAGGCTTTGGCGTTGAACACAGCCCGAAACCATGATACAATCCTCCCACGATGTCTACAGAATCTCCTCTGCCTCCCGTTCCGCCTTCTGCACAGCAGCCCAGCAGTGTAGCGCCCATGAGCAATGCTCTCGGCATCTGCGCCCTAGTGTTTACTCTTACCGGCTGCTGTAGCTTCGTTGGGCTCATTCTCGGCATCATCGGCATCTGCAAATACCCGGAGGGTAGTGCCGGCCGCGTCCTGAGCATCATCGCCACCGTCATTGCCGTCATCATCCACAGCGGCGCCTACCTCTATGAGGATACTATCCTGCGCTATTATCACTTCTAAGCCCGCCCCCCATCTTATCTTCACACGCGCATAGCGAACTTTCAATTCCCCATACTCAGCAAAAACCTCCATCCCTTACCGGGATGGAGGTTTTGAATTATCAGAGAATGACGTAGGGGCTTAGCCGGCCATCACCACAGCACCGGCGAGCACGAAGAGAGCGATGATAATCCAGATAATCACCAGCCCCTTACCCTCGGCTGCCTGACCGGTACCCTGCAGGTGGCTGTATTTGCCGCGGATCTTACCCTTCTTCATGAAGCCGTCATAGTTACGCTGCAACAGCGTGGCTTCCACCTGGCGCATCATGTCCAGCAGCACACCCACCAGAATCAGCAGGGAGGTACCACCGAAGAACTGGGTCACGAGAGGCGGCAACTTACCGAACACCGTCAACAGACTGGGCAGGAAATAGATGAGCGTCAGGAACAGGGAGCCGGAGAAGGTGAGGCGGCTCATGGTCTGATCCAGGAATGCAGCCGTGGGAGGACCGGGGCGCACACCGGGAATATAGCCACCGGAGCGCTTGAGGTCCTCGGCAATCTGCGGCGGCTGGAACATGGTGGCCACCCAGAAATAAGAGAAGAAGTAAATCATCACGGCAGAAATGATGTAGTACCACACATCGTTCGGGGAGAGACAGGTGTTCACCACACCAATCACCCAGCTGTCCTGATCGAAGATAGCCTGAGCCATCATCTGCGGCAGAGCCATGATAGCGGTAGCGAAGATAACGGGCATCACGCCGGAGTAGTTCAACTTCAGCGGCAGGTACTGCGTACCACCCTGCATCATCTTACCATGACCTACCACACGCTTGGCATACTGCACCGGGATGCGGCGCTGTGCCTGG
>JAGBZE010000032.1 GCA_017628435.1 Akkermansia sp. | reverse complement strand
CGTGCGCCTGAATAAACAACTGAATCACAATTTATCGAAAACTTTGGGACACATGTGACAAGCAACAAGCCGCCGAACTGGCGGCTTGACTTTCCGCACTACTCTCGCTACAATAATGCCATGAATCAGGATTCCTACTTACCCAGTGATGAAAATATGCAGGTGAACAGCGCCGCGCGCGCCAGAGTTTTCCTCAACAAGGTGTACATGTGGATGGCTGCGTGCATGCTGCTGACTGCAGGTGTGGCAGCCTATACCGCGCAGGATATGCAGTCACTCTACTGGGTGCAGGAGCATCGCCTGCTGCTCTGCCTGAGCACCCTCGGCATTGTGGTTGCCATGAGTTTCCTGGCCAATCGCCTCTCCTCAGGGGCTCTGGCCGTATTGCTGCTCACCTTTGCCGGTGTACAGGGCATTCTGTTCGGGCCCCTGCTCATCTGCTTCGGGCTGCAGTCCGTGGGTAAAGCCTTTGCCTGCACGGCCATCACCTTTGGTGCCATGTCCATTTATGGTCTTATGACCAAGCGCAACCTGGGAGCCTGGGGCCGAGCCCTGATGATGACCCTGATTGGCCTGCTGGTTGCTCTCATTGTGAATATCTTCTGGGCAAATGGCGTGTTCGATTTCATCATCTCCTGCGTGGGTGTTGTCCTCTTCTCGCTCTTCACGGCGTATGATACACAGAACCTGCTGAAAATCGGTCTCAGCAATGAGGAGGAAATCAAGAGCAAAGCTGCCATTCTCGGCGCTCTGAACCTGTACCTGGACTTCATCAACCTCTTCATCTATCTGCTGCGTTTCTTCGGCCGCGATGAGTAATCCCCCGACCATTCAACATATGGACCGACTCACACAACTGGGCACCGAGGCCCTTGCTTCCCTGCTTGCCCCGCTGGGATTCACGTACACGCTGACCACGGAACCCTATGAGGATGGCATCTCCCTGCTGCTCGAAAGCCCGGATGCCCGCTTCCTCATCGGCGATGAAGGCGACCGGCTGGATGACCTGCAGTACATGGTGAACCGTCTGGTACAGGCCAGGTGGAGCGATGCCCCGCGCATCCGCATCGACTGCGATAACTACCGGGCCCGCGCAGAATCCAAACTGCTGCGCCGCGCCCGCTCCCGCGCCGAGCGGGTGCTCAAGACCGGCAAACCGCTACTCATGGAAAAGCTGAATGCCTACCAGCGTCGTCTGGTGCACAATGACCTGGCCACCATTCCCGGCATTGTCACACAGTCCGAGGAAACGGAGTCCCGATTCAAGCGCATCACCATCAGCCGCGCAGAGTAACCCCATGAGACGCCTCCTTGCCATCCTGCTCTGCAGCTGCGGTCTTGCCGCAGGCGGGGAGGAATATACCATATATTTCCGCCACGGCACCAACACCAGCGCCATGGTCAAACAGCTGGCACCCCTGCGTGCCGCCGTGCCACAGGTGGAATGCCGCTATGTAGTGCTGGAGGACAGCGCCGAAACCATAGCCGCGGCCATCAACTCTGCCAATGCGCTCAATGCCGGTGTGGAGGAACTGCCCAGCCTGGTGCTGAGCGACGACCAGGGAGCCTACGCCGCCGTTCCCCTGTCCCGGCTGAATACCGCCACGCTGAAGGCAGCCCGCACAGCCGCCACGGCACCGGATCGCAACCAGAAGGCCCGCCAGCGGTATTTCGAGGCGCAGCAATACCTGCTGTTTGCCCGCATGGCACTCATTTCCCCGCTGGAGGGGGAAGCCCTGCAACAATGCCTGAGCAGCTGCCGAGCGCTCATGGAACACCCCTTCGCCACCCCGGCAGATAAACAGCGTCTGGGGTATCTCTGCCTTTACCCGCTGCTCATGCAGGAGTACGCCACCATGTACAAGGGCGCACACACGCCAGCCTCAGAAGCCAAGCTGCTGGAGGCCATTGCCGCATTGGAAGCCGCCCGCGACCTGGATCGCAGCACTGATATCGGCAAAAAAGCTTTTGCCGAGCGTGAACGCCTGCGCAAGGCCCGCCGCCAGGCAAGAACAATGGAATAATGATTAGTGATTAACCATTGATTACTATGACGGGCGGATTTCATTTTTTTACTCGGAATAATCAGCTCACTCTGCGGGGCTCGGAAGAAGGCAAGCTGCAATTCTGCTACCTGGGTCCGCGCCTTTCCTGCCCGGATGACGCGCTGATTGCCCCGCCCATGGAGTGGCCGCTGGTGGCCACGGATTTTGATTCCCGCGGCAGGTGGGGCAACCACTCCGGAGAATATGCCCTTCACCTGCG
The DNA here is from genome assembly GCA_017628435.1 of Akkermansia sp. Classification (GTDB taxonomy): domain Bacteria; phylum Verrucomicrobiota; class Verrucomicrobiia; order Verrucomicrobiales; family Akkermansiaceae; genus Akkermansia. Next base: position 1,066 of record JAGBZE010000032.1, on the reverse strand, counting down.
CTATGCAGATGGCACCCAGGCCAGCGACCTGCAGCTGCTGCGCCACACGGCTACCGGGCAGACCGCCGACTTTCTGCTGGCAGACCCGCTGCACCCGGAGCTGGAGGTGCAGCTGCGCCTGACTGCCTGGCCGGAGGAAGACACCTTCACCCTTTCCACCCGGCTCACCAACCAGGGCACAGGTAGCATCACCCTGCTGCAGGCAGCTTCTGCCGCCCTGCCCCTGCAGGCTTCCGATTACCATCTCAGCACCTTCCGCGGCGGCTGGAGTGGAGAGAATTACATGCAGCAGCAGCACATTGCCCGCGGCAACACACTCTCCGTGGGCAGCAGCACCGGCATCAAGACCGCTCAGGAAGGCACCCCCGGGTTCCTGCTCTCGCTGGGTTCCCCCATGCAGGAGGAAGGCACGCCCTGCCTGCTGGGCGCTCTTGCCTGGAGCGGCAATTACGAGCTGAGCTTCAAACACAGCAGCTACGGCCACCTCTACCTGCGCATGGGGCACGATTTTGCCCACAGCCCCTACTCCCTGACCGCCGGCCGCAGCATCGAGCTGCCCACCGCCATTCTGGTCTACAGCCACAGCGGAGCCGCCCATGCCAGCCGCAGCCTGCACCGCTACCTGCGCCGCCACGTTATCCCCCACGGGCAGGAAACCCGCCGCACCCTGCTGAACAGCTGGGAAGGCGTGCATTTCGATGTGCATGAACCCGCCCTGCGCGAAATGATGCAGCGCACCGCCAGCCTGGGGGTAGAGCTCTTTGTGCTGGATGACGGCTGGTTCGGCAGGCGGGATGATGATACCTCCTCCCTGGGCGACTGGGAACCCAACCCGGCCAAGCTGCCGCAGGGGCTCAGCGCCCTCACCGCCCACGCCCGCAGCTGCGGTATAGATTTCGGCCTGTGGATGGAGCCGGAAATGGTATGCCCGCGCAGCCAGCTGTACGACCAGCACCCGGACTGGGCGATTCGCCTGCCCGGCATCCCTCCGCGGGAGGAGCGCCACCAGCTCGTGCTCGACCTCACCAACCCCGCCACCGGCATCGACCACCCCGTGCGCCGCGTG
>JAGBZE010000031.1 GCA_017628435.1 Akkermansia sp. | reverse complement strand
GACGCGGAGCGGATCACCGGCGAGATGCAGCAATCCGCGTCTGAACATGGAGATGCTTGCGTCAACAGTGTCCAGGACAGGGGTTCAACTCCCCTCGCCTCCATCCTCCGGAAGCGGAGAACGAACGTTGGCCTGGCAAGCCCTTGCGGTTTGCCAGGCCGGTATTTTTTCAACGATGATAATACAGGAAGACCCATACGCCTACCGCCGGATTTTTAACTTATCGCTTTCCTATGGGGCGGTGGTGCTGGCATTGCTGAGTTATGAGCCGCTGGAGCAGCTGTTCAGCGAGGCTGTGACGCCGGAGCGCATACGTGAGACGGCAGGTGCCATAGGGGCTTTGTTGCCGGCATGCATGGCGGTGGCTGCTGTGGTGGCAGGTGTGGTGCGCAAGGTTCTGTTTCATTTTGGTGGGGTGAATCGCCGTAGCCTGGGTGCTGTATTTCTCACGGGTACATTCTGGCACCTGCCGCTTACGCTGCTGATCGCTCATGCTGCAGCACCGCATGAGCCTGGTGCCTGGATGCTGCCGGTCTGGTTCACCGGGTTGGGGGCAGCGGCTTCGCTGGTTCTGCTTCTGGTTCTGCGCCGCCTGGGAAAGGTTCCTTCTTGTCCTTACGATTCCGGAAAATGAGTAGGCGAATTCTTTTATTTGGCGCCAGTGGGCGCACGGGGCAGGTGCTGCGGCCAGCTGCAGAGCAGGCGGGGTATGAAGTGCTGGCTCCGGCGCATGCGGAGTGTCCGCTGGAAAATGCGGAGGGAGTGAGTGACCTGGTGCTGGGCAGCGGTGCGCAGCTGGTGGTGAATTGCGCGGCTATCAGCGGGCTGGAGGCCTGCGCGGCGGATCCGCTGCAGGCGCATCTCATCAATGCGGTGGCACCGGCGGCCATGGCACTTGCGTGCCGGCATACGGGGGCACGCTTTGTGCATTTATCCACGGATTATGTGCTGGATGGCCGCCGCCCGGGGCTGAAGGATGAATCTACCAAGTGCCGCCCTATCAGCTGGTATGGCGAGAGCAAGCGCGAGGGCGAGCTGCAGGTGCTGGAGGCGCTGTCCACGGCGGTGGTGGCGCGTGTCTCCTGGGTGTGCGGAAATCCGGCAAAGCCTTCGTTTATTGAGGGTACGGTGGAGCGCGCCCTGGCCGGGCAGCCGCTGGCGGCTGTGGCGGATAAGGATTCGCTGCCCACGGATGCTGCCGATATTGCCCGCGCGGTGCTGGCGCTGGGCGAGGGCTGCTACAGCGGCGTGGTGCATGTGACCAGCAGTGGCGAGCCGCTGAGCTGGTGGCATTGCGCCACCCTGGCCCTGCAGGTGGCGGTGGAGCAGGGGGTGCTGCCCGCCGCGCCCCCGATGGAGCAGCAGAAGCTGGATGAGGTGCCCTTTTTCAAGGAGCCCCGCCCGCGCCACACGGCGATGTGCAATTCCCGGCTCACCAGCCAGCTGGGTATCCCCATGCCCACGGCAGAAGAAACCGTGCGCCGCGTGGTGCTCCGGTATCTCGCGGATAAGGCCAGGTGAATAGTGCGTCTGCACTGGAAAAAACGCCCCCGCTCCAATGGTTATCTGGGCGCCTCTAACACCCACAGATGGCAGTTTAGCGAATGCAGATTTCAGAACGCAGAATGCAGAATTGTGAGTTTGTGTGCGGCGGTTGCCGCACCTGTAAACAAAATTACCTGAGAAATCTCAGGTAATTTTCATTTCCTTGCGCGGCCGCAAGGCTGCGCACTAGCTGCTTATTCTGCATTCTGCGTTCTGAAATCTGCATTCCTACACATCGCCATTTCGAGTTCACAGAGGTTCCCCATTTATAAATTATTCCTTCATATTGTGTTGGAACTGAAAGAATCTGCCGGGATTTTGCGTATATATGGACGTATGACATTCCGGTCTCTCCTTTTTGCGGCGGTCAGCATGGTGTGTGCCGCCCCTCTTTTTGCCCAGCAGCAGGCAGGCATTGCTGCGCTGCCGGTGCTTTCGGCAGATGAACATCCTTTTCTGGAGTGGGGCGGCGTGTATCCCCGTTGGTCGCGCATGACTCCTGCCCGCGGTGCGGCAGATGTGCGCCTGGCGGTGGAGCGTGCCCGGCAGCGCATCGAGGCAATCTGCCAGGTGAAGCCCGGTGAGGCTACCTGGGAGAATACCTTTGCCGCTTATGATATGCTGGACTGGGAGCTGGATTGCGTTGACCAGCTGCTGAGCAACCTGGAGTATCTGATGGATTCTCCGGAGGTACGCGCGGCGGTGGAGGAGGTGACTCCCCTGCTGGCGGAGTACAACTCTTCCATTACCTCCAATGCCCGTTTGTGGGAGGTGATGCGCCATGCCAGCCAGCAGCCCTGGGTGCGCAGCCTTTCCCCGGCACGCCAGCGTTTTGTGCAGCAGGTGGTGGATGAGTTCAAGGACAGTGGTGCGGATTTGTCTGCTGAGCAGAAGGCCCGCAAGCTGGCTATTGGCAAGGAGATGGCCGCTCTGCGTTTGCAGTATGATAAGAATTGCAAGGATTCGGTGAATGCCTGGCAGCTGGTTATCAAGGATAAGGCTCAGCTGGCCGGTATGAGCCCGGATTGGATGGACCGCGCCGCCGCCAAGGCGCAGGAGCGAGGATTCGGTACGCCGGAGCAGCCCCAGTGGCTCATTACGCTGGATTATGCCAGCGTGGCAGATGTGCTGCGGCATTGTGATGTGAAAGAGACGCGCCGCCTGTGCTGGCTGGGCCGTTGTTCTGAGGGCAACACGCCGGAGTTCGATAACGCGCCGGTGGTCAACCGCGTGATGGAGCTGCGCAGTGAGCTGGCTACTCTGCTGGGGTTTGGCACGTATGCAGATCTGGTGACGGCTCGCCGCATGGTGGGCAGTGGGCAGGCTGCGCTTGACTTTGTGGATGATATGATGCGCAAGGTGAAGCCGGGGTTTGACCGCGATGTGGCCCAGCTGCTGGAGTTCATTTCGGACCGTGAGGGGCGCCGCGTCACCCAGGTGGATCCCTGGGACGTGAACTACTATATCACCCAGCTCGCAGAGAAGGAGTGCGGATTCGACAGCGATTCGCTGCGCCCCTACCACAGGAAGGAGAATGTGCTGGGTGGCATGTTCTCGGTGTTTGAGGGGTTGTATGATGTACGCATCTCGGAGGTGCCCACCCGCTGCCTGCAGCCTGGTGAGCAGCTGGCTGAGGGCGAGGCTGAGGTGTGGCACCCGGAGGTGAAGCTGTATGCCATTCATGATGCGGCCACCGGCCGCCATATGGGCTCGGTTTATATGGATCTGCACCCCCGCAGCACCAAGCGCGATGGCGCCTGGGTGATGCGTGTGCGCCATTATCCCATGGTGGATGGAACGCGTCCGCCGCATCTTTGCGTGCTGGTGGGTAATCTGAAGGCCCCCACAGCCGGCAAGCCGGCCCTGTTCACGCACATGGATGTGCTCACGCTTTTCCATGAGTTCGGGCATGCGCTGCACAGCATGCTGAGCGATGTGGAGCTGTACTCCCACACCGGCACCCGTGTGGCTCGCGATTTTGTGGAGCTGCCCAGCCAGATGAATGAGAACTGGGTGTGGATTCCCGAGGGCGTGATGTCCTATGCCCGCCACTGGGAGACGGATGAGCCCCTGCCGGCAGATATGCTGCTGAAGCTGCAGAAGAGCCGTTTCTTTATGCCGGGGTTTGATATGATGTCCCAGCTGCGCATGGCCAAGCTGGATCTGGAAATGCACATCAATTACGACAGCAAGTTCCGCGGGCGGAATCTGGATACCGCCAGCCGCGAGCTGCTGGACCCCTGGAACCTGCCGCTCACTGCCCCTGCGCCTTCAGTGATGCGGAGCCTGAGCCACTGCATTTCCGGTGGTTATGCTGCGGGTTATTATTCCTACAAGTGGGCCGAGGTGCTGGCTGCAGATGCCTTTACGCGCTTTGAGACGGAAGGCCCTACCAATGCCGCCACCGGCGCCAGCTTCCGCCGCTCCGTACTCAGCACGGGCGGCAGCCGCGCAGAGCGCGAATCCTTCCGCGATTTCATGGGCCGCGACCCGAACCCGGACGCCCTTCTGCAGCAGCAGGGTATGGCAGAGTGATGGGCAAGGATTAGGGATTAAGGATTAGGGGGGCTGGCTCGCGGAATTTAATAAATCCAAAATCCAGAATTCTCATACGTTTTGCCCCGTGGAGAGCTTGCGCTTCTCCACGGGGCTTTCGCATGTCCAATCCTACAGGTAATACGTATCAGAACTTGAAGACACCCTGCATCTGAAGCACCACTGCGCCATCCTTATCCGTGGCATGCACGGGGTTGAAGATGTACTGCACATCGGGCTGCAGGAAGAAGGTGGGGGTGAGCTGCACCACAGCGCTGAGCTCCAGTCCGTATTCATCCATGTGCGCGGCGGGGCGCTGGCTGGAGGCGGCGCGCTCCCAGAGGAAGCCGAAGGAGATGTTCTCATTGTTGCTGCGGCTGCCCCAGCCGGCATCTGTAAAGGGAGCCTGCAGCATGAAACCGGCCGTGGCGCTGCATTTCACACCGGTGAGGCGGCTTGCATGCTGGCCCATGTACCCCGCGCGGGTGAAGAAGCCCAGGCGGGAGTTGCGGCCCATCTGCTGCTGGATGTTGATACCGACGCCCGCGCCGGTCTTGCCTTCGTGGTCAACGATGGTGCCTTGCAGACGATAGGTGCCGGCACCCATGCCCATGGCATCCTCAAACACGAAGCCCAGTTCGCCCACATGCGCCCAGTAGTTGCTGCTGAGATCACTGAAGGGGTTCTGATTCACGCCGGTGTTGGTGCTGCCGGTGGCATACATGGCGTAGAAGTTGTCGCAAGGCTGCCAGGCGGTCAGGAACCCGAAGTTTGCCCAGGTGAGGGGCAGGCAGGGGTTATACGCAAAACTCTGGTTCATGAGCCCACCGGCCCAGGAGGGCGAGTAGGCATTCTGGTCGAAATAGTTGCTCAGGTCCAGTGTGCCGACCATGGCCACCCACTTGCCGTCGAACCCGCTGTAGCCCAGTGCCAGCTGCGGCAGGAATACGCCGTTTCCGCCGCGCAGGCATCCCTGCGGATTGCTCAGGCTGCCCAGGCTCTGCTGCGCACTGCTTTTGCGTTCGGTAAAGTTGGTGCCGGGGCCCCAGTCGGCCTCGAAGGTGAGGAATACGCCCTGGCTGTTGTCGCAATCCTTCGCCAGGAACCAGGTGCCGGTCATGGAGAAGTTAAAGGAGGAGAAATCGCCGCGGTGGTGGCGCGGGCTGGGTTTGACTGAGGTGAAGTTGTATGAGGCGGTCAGGTCATACTGCAGGCCATACCGGCTGAGCGCATTCTTGACCCACTGGGCCGAGGAGGAGACCATATCCTGGTTCATGATCTCGCAGGGTTCTGCGCAGGTGTTGCCCGGCACAAAGAGTGAGTCCAGATACGGCATGAACTTCTGTGGGGTAGCCGGCATAAAACGCCAGCCACGGCAGGGAGCCTTGGTGGTGTCTTCATCGCGGCTGCGGGTCTGGTGCAGCACCTGGGCCCGCGTGGGCACACCAGGCTGGCGGCGTGTAAGCTGCTGCTGCGGTGTCATGCTTCGCTGCAGGCTCACCGGCACTTCATCTACCTCCAGGTACGCGGCCTCCCAGCCCCAGATTGTATCCAGATATTCGCTGGGCTGCTGAGCCCCGGCACTACCGGCCACCGCTGTGGCCGCCAACATGTAGCAGAGTGATTTCGCTTTCATGGTTGCGGGTGTTGACGCTGCCGCCTGTTCAGCAGTTTGAAAACAAGTAGATAATGCGGTGAAAACCGGATTTCGATGAGGGTACCGAATTCCACACACGAGTCCCAGAGAATGTTGTGTCAAATGGGAGTTTGTCGAGCTGGAACAGCTCGTCGTTGCTGCGGTGCAAACGCAGCAATTTAGACCGGTGATAACCGGATTTAGACCGTCACGATAGTGGCGGATTTCATTGCGGGCCTCTGCCCGCAATTTCACTGCAGGGCATTCTGCCCT
>JAGBZE010000030.1 GCA_017628435.1 Akkermansia sp. | reverse complement strand
CCCTGCCCCCGGCGTTCCGGCGTAATGGCCAGATGCTCCAGATATATTGTATCCTGCCACTGCCAATAGGCCATAATACCGACAAAGCCATAAGCATCAGCCAAATGAATACAGTGGTAATCAGGGTTTGTCAACGCAGATGCGTGTTGCTCCATGGAGCGGCGCTCAGTCACAGGGAAAGCAGTCTCATATAACTGCCACCATTCAGCCATGAGGGGGTGTTGGGACTCGGAAATGGGTGTCGGATTTAACATATGAAAAGAAATAGCTAGGCAAGTGCCAGCGGAGGTGCACACTTGGGATGACCTATCAGGAACTCTGCTGGCGCAGTATACAGCACAGACTTCCAGGCTGCAACTTCTATACAAGAAACACTAACGAGAAAATCTGCAGTGACCTCAACCAATACTCCGGAATCGTTCTCGCAGCAAGCATTCAACATGCGGCGGCGTTCCGGCTCGTCGGCCACCTCATGAGTATCGTGTTTTTCCCGTTCAAGAGAATATTCCGGCAATTCGTAATCATGCGTCACGGCAAACAGCAAACGCTGCAGGCGGTAGGTGGATGTCACCTGCTCGACCGGGAAGGCGGCAGATGCACAGCCCCGCAAATCTCCACAATCGTCGCGTTCAGCGTCAATACTATGAATCAGGCAGGCACAAACCAGAAGCGCCACAGAGAGCCGCAGCAAGCTCCTCACGTGGTTCAAAATGTGCCGGATCTGTTTCCTGATACCAGACACAACAATCAAATCTTACGAACCTTGTTACGGGAGTAAAGATACAGAATCCCCACACCGCCAACATACATCACAAGCTCACCCAGCTCCTCAACAAGGCAATCATGCATAATTTCCAAGGTTACACCAGTCAGCAAACCGACAACTGACAACAAGGCATCCCAGGCAGGAATTCGGGTCGTCTGCAATACCTCCTGCACCTGTTTCCAGACCTTACGCCAGAAGAAATACACCAACAGCCACACCATATACAAGCCCACGCAGACATGTGCCAGCCAGCCGTATTCCATATCTTTCCATTTCGGAAACTTATTGGCATTCTCAGGGTCTGCAAAAATCAGGAGAGTACGGCCATAATTTACTTCGCGGGCCAGAATAAAGAAAAGGCAGAGTGATGCAAACACGTACAGACACTTACGATCCTTTGCCGTGCAGGTTACATACATGCCAATGGCCACCACCAGCATCTGCACCGTTTCAATAGGACTATTCTTGTCACCAAGAGATGCAGGCAACACAAATGCGCCGACAAGACATGCCAGAGCAGCTAACAGGGTTACCCACGTTGTGGGACGAAATTGCCAATCCAGATAACGATTCAGATTCATAATCTCTGTTCTCTTTGTTCTATGCAGTCTGCGAGCTTTTCTAACAAGCAGGCCACTAGCCCAAGATTAGCCCTTTTTACCAGCTTTAGCAAGTAAAATCGAGCCTTCAGCGGGTAATTTCACGATAACCAAGATTATTCCGAAACCTCTGAGCCCTCAGAATCCTCCAATTCCAGACGACGGCTGGGAGTAACGCCAAATTCACACAACTGGTCAATCTGGCGGCAAAGGCTTCCGCGACCACTCTTGAACTGCCCCTCCACCTGAGTATACGCATTATCCAGGCTATCAATGGAACGCCTGATTTTATCCATGCCGGCACTCACCGTAAGGCACTTCTTGTAGAGAGATTCTGCTCGGCTGATGATATTCTGCACATTGCGGGACTGGCGCTCCTTCTGCCACAAATTATAAGCCAGCTGCAGAGCCATCAGCAGATTTGTGGGGCTGATGAGCAACACTCCACGGGCATAGGCCTCTCGAATAATCTCCGGATTCGCCTGCACGGCCGCTACATAGGCCGATTCATTCGGCATGAACATGAGTACATGGCCAATGGAACCGGGAACAATAGAGGCATAATCTTTCTCTGCCAGTTCCGCCACATGGCGACGCACGGATTCAATATGAGCCTTAAGCGCGGCTTCCTTCTCCGCCTGGGGGACATCGGCATCCATTGCCACCCAGCGGGCATATGCCGTGAGCGACACCTTGGAATCGATGATGATGGTGCGGTTTTCCGGCAGATTCACCACGACATCGGGACGAAAAGCAGCCCCCTTCTTATCCTTGAAGGTAAGCTGCATGGAAAATTCCTCGCCTGGGCGCAGTCCGCTACCCTCCAGCAGGCGGGAGAGCATCATCTCCCCCCAGTCGCCCTGCACTTTGGAGTCTCCCTTCAAGGCGCGGGTAAGATTACTGGCATCCTTGCTGATGCCGTCGGCCCGCTCCATGAGTTGCTTCACCAGAGTCTCAATGCTGCTACGGGCAGAAGCATTGCCCGTATTGGTATCAGCCACCGATTTACGAAGCCCCTCCAGCTGCTCTTTCAGCGGCTGAATCATGTTACCAAGCTGCTCTGCATTGCTGGCCTTGAGCTGCGTGGTATTCTGGTCGAGAATACGGCGGGAGAGCTGTTCGAAACGTTCCTCCTGCTGTTTCAGACGTTCCTTCCAGCGAGCTTCTTCCTCCACCTTCTGCTGCTGCAGGAATTCCTTCTGTTGCAGCACGGATGCTACCTGAGCATCGGCATCCTTACGAAGCAGAGCTTCTTTCTGTTCAAAATGATTTTGCTGCTGCTGCAGGCGCTCCTGCCATCGGTTTTCCTCCTCAGCCTTCTGCTGCTGCAGGAACTCATACTGCTGCTGAAGCGCAGTCACCTGAGACTCAAGTTCCTTGCGGCGAAGCGTGGCAACCAGATAGCCAACCAAGGCTCCAATACCCAGGCCAAGCAATGCGAAGAGTAAGATATACATAACATTCATAGGGAAAATCAAGGTTTCGGGCCATCATATGGCTGAGCCTGAGGAGAAGTCAAATCCAATGCGGGGTTGTAATACTTCGTCTCAAGGCTGAACAAGCCCAGCAGCGTATGGAAGAAATGCTCATGAGCCACCGTGAGCCGGGCATTCTGACGCAACTGACCCAACCTGGCTGCAAACTGTGGATTCAACTTCTCGAAGGCCTCATTATACAGCACAAACATGCCTACCTTGCAGCCATCTGTTGCATGGTAATTGATATGTTTCTCGCCCAGTGCCGCACGCCCCCACATACCATCATGCCCCAGGTACTCGCCATGGTCACTGACATACAGATACACAAAGGGACGATTGCCCAGCAGTTCTGCTACACGGCGAAAATATTCATCGGTGTAATGGATAGAACTATCGTACGCGTTGTTCACCTCAACCGCCTGGGCGGCGGGGTTCTGAAAATGAACAGCAGCCGGTGCAAATGGTGTATTCTGGCGGTCGTAGTGCTCAAAGGGCGTGTGGCTGCCCTCATTGTTCACAAAGAAGAGTAGATTCTGCCCTGCCGGGGTATTTTTCAGCACCTCCTGCATCTGAGGCACAGAGGTCCATGGGCTGCCCGGGGCATTGAATTTCTGGCGGGAGCGCCGCGTCAGCACCATCACCACGCGGTCGTACTTGAGCTTCTGAGCGCAGCGGCGCCCAAAGAAGGAATACATCTCAAAGCCATTGGCCGTGAACAAATCCAGCACAGAGCCCGTGCTCGGCAGCATTTCAGGGCGCTTCTCCAGGATATCACGGCGGGCATTGGTCAACAGCGCAATTTCAGCCTGGCAGGTATCACAGGCGGCAGAGATGCAGGTCGGGAAATTAATGAGATCCTTCTGGCTGCGCAACCAGGGGGTGGTATCGCGTTCGTAGCCATTCAGGCTCATGCGGTCGGCGCGAATACTCTCACCCACGTGCACAACCAGCACCACCCCCTCGCCACCGCGAAGAGAATGCAGCTTACTGGGTTCATCTGCAGGGGATGAAAGGCTTTCCACCTGATTAATGGTCGCCTCATTGATGGTGAAGGCCTCGCTCACAGCCCCATATAACAAAGGAAGCTCCGGCAGAGGCCAGTAGAAATCCTGTCTCTGCTTGTTAGGCGGCACACAAAGACCAAAAAGCAGCGAAAGCCCACCGAACAGGCAGGCCGCATTGAACAAGGCAAGGCTATGCTGCTTGCGCAGGGTGCGCTTCACCGCCCAGCAGAACAAGGCGGAAAGTACCACAGAAAGCCCCAGCATCCCCAGATTGATGGGAGTCATGTACGCCAGAGCCTCCTCCCAGGAGGCCTCAATTGTTTCCGCTACGACCAGGGAATTAATGCGCGAACCATACTGCAGGTAGGCGCAAATCTGCATCACCTCCAGCACCAGAAAAACCACCCAGAAGCCAATAGCAGAGGCACGGAAAACAGCCCAGAGCAGCAGCATGAACCCCATGGTCATAAGCAACGAAATATGCAGCTGCCATGGTGCATCATAGGCAAACAGGTTGCACACACTGTCTACCGCAAATGAAAGAAGAAGCACCACCCACAGCACCCAGACCGCGGGCAGTGCCTCCATTCGCAAACGGCGGGCAATCAGCATGCCCGTCACCCCAAGCAGGGTCAAAGCCACAGCGGCATAGCCCCACCAGGGAAACTCAAAATCCACTCGCCAGGCATACGCGCCCTTCCAGGCCATAAATGCCGCTACCAGCAGCACCACAGCCATAAAGAAGGCACGCGCTTTTACCCAGCGGAACATGATTCAGATTTAGTGCTTACCGCACTTGCATTCGTGCCCCTCGCCGTGTTTACCACAGCAATCGTCACCCTTGCCGCACTGGCACTCGTGCTTACCGCAGGACTCGTTGTCGCAATCACCGCAGTCACCGTGGCAGCCACCGCCGCAGGAGCAGGAGCTCATCTGCTGGGTCATGGAATCAGCTACCTCCTCATCGCTGGGGGCAGCGCCCTTCTCAATGGCAAGGCAGAGGTATTGATTCACCACAGAAAGCATGTCGTCCAACATCTGGCGGGACTCCAGGAAGCCCTTGCACAGCTCGTTCTCCACCACTGCGGAGCGCAGCTGGTCAAACTTATTCAGCTCTTCCTCAGAAGGGGGCATCCCCTCCATATGCTTATTGCGCAGGGTCTCGCCATATTCGCTCACCTTGCGGAAAAGGTCGGTTGCCTCGGGGTTCTGGTAGAAGAGACCTATGCGGGCCTTCGCGGCCACTACTTTCTGGCTGCTTGCAAAAGCGGCGGCCAGCTCACCGGCCAGCTTTGCCAGTTCAGGGGTAAGGGAAGTATTTGCCATAACGCGCGGAACATTAGCATAAATTCCCCGATTTTGCAATCCCCGAGTTGCAAAAATTTAGAATTACGTTCCTCTCCAAACAAAAGCCCTAACTACTATTTCTAAGAAACAAATCGAATCCTTCACGGACAGGAATTACGTCTCGCAGCGCCTCACGGAAGCAAAACCATCCTTCACAGCAGTGATAACCACGGCATCCCCTGCCGCGAAACAGTCTCGGGAATCCTCAGCCAGCGGCAAAAACTGGTCGCCGTATTTCACAGAAAGCGAATCGCCCTCGCCCACGATGCGTCCCGAGGTACCGACCAGACTTTCCTGAGCCTCGCGCGGAGCATTGCGCATCACACCCTCCATCACAAGGCGGCGCACACAATGGGTCCAGAGGGTGTAATAAAACACAGCGCAGACAATGAGCACAAGCACATAGACCAGCACCATCCACTGCACCGGAAGCTCAAACTGCATAGTAGCCCACAAGGCGAACACCAGCATAGAAATCCAGGAAAGCACCTCGGTATTGCAGAAAACATCCAGCACCAGCAGAGTAAGGCTGATAGCCAGCATCCAATGCAGGAAGGTACCGTTGGAAACGCCGAAGAAATCGGCCAGGAAAAGAGCCGTTGTCATGGGTATGAATCAGCGTTTGAGGTCTACCACAGCAGGCACACTGTTGGGCAGGTACACGGTGGAAGCAGGATTGGAAGAAATAGTAGCATACCCCTCCAGAGCCTGGCGGTTCATGAGCACCTTGGCTGCGGCATCGGCCCCGATGATACCGGCCAGACGCTCAACATAGGTCGCCTCTGCTTCTGCAGCCAGGCGCAGAGCCTCTGCTGCACCCTGCGCCCGAAGAATAGCAGACTGTTTCTCAGCCTCAGCAAGGCGGATTTTAGCCGTACTTTCACCCTCAGCCTGCAAGGCGGTGGAGCGACTGATTCGCTCAGCTTCCATCTGGCGCAGCATAGCTTCGCGAGTCTCATTATCAGTGGTAAGCTCCTTGATTTCAATGGAGGTGATAGCAATGCCCCAACGAGCCACTGTGGAGGATACTGCCAGAGTCACCTTCTCCGACATCTCAGAGCGAGAGGAGAGAATCTCATCCAGATTACGGCTACCGATAAGCGAACGCATCTCATTAAGCACGAGTTCAATAAGAGACTGATGCAGGCGTTCCACCTCATACACAGCCTTGATGGGATCAGTAATGCGCCAGCGCATGATGCAATTCATCTGCATCGTGGCGTTATCTTTGGTAATGCACGAGCGGGGCTGGGTATCCAGCAACTGTTCCGTCAGTTCAATAAAATAGCCATCCTTATTGGTCAGGCTGCCCCAGGCGGGAGATACATCGCGCAGCCTCGGAAGGAAAGGGATACGGAACTGCAAGCCGCTCTTCTTTACAGCCACCGGCTTGCCGAACATTTCAACAATGGCACAATGGCCTTGTTTTACAGTAAAAATGAACATACCTGCATCATACTACACCATAACAAATATTCAACCCAGTGCTACGTCATAGCTCTTCCGATTTCCTGAATCGGGGGGTATATCCCCCCATGCTCACACGCTCCACAAGCATAGACAGAGTAACCAGTTCGCAAGGATTAGCCCCCAGTAGCAAATCAAATCCCGCTGCACCGGATAAACAGTGAGCGGGATTGAAAACAGAACCAGTACGGATACCAATTTAATCCGTCTCCTTCTCCGGGGCGAGCCAGCGCATGAACAGGCGGCTGGTGGCCGGGATGACAAGCAGGTTCAGGATGGTGGCAGACACCAAGCCGCCGAACTGCACAATGGCCAGCGGAGCCAGCAGCTCACCACCGGGCTGATCCTTGGCCCACACGAGGGGCAGCAAACCCAAACTCGTGGTGAGCGAGGTCATCATAATGGGGATGACACGCTCACGGGAGCCGTCACGAATGGCGTCGATAGTGTTCATGCCCTGCTCTTCCAGCGTGCGGTAGCGGTTCAGCAGGATGAGGCCGGAGCGAATGGCGAAGCCGACCACCGTCACGAAGCCTACAATGGAGCTAACGGACAGAATGGGCGGCACGTAGGTCTCGCCGTTGAGCACTGATTTCACCGTATCGGGAGAGGCTAGGAACACCGCCACAATACCACCCACCAGGCAGAGGGGGATATTGATGAGCGTGACCAGTGCACGGCGCACACTGCCCAGAGAGCTGGAAAGCAGCAGCACAATAAGCACACACACCACACCACCCAGAATGTACAGGCGGCGGCCGGCTTCCTCGCGGCTCTTGATGGTACCGGCGTAATCCACCGAGCAGCCCATGGCATTCATCGCCGGGTCCAGCTTAGCGCGGCAGGCATCTGCCAGGTCACCCAAGTTGGAATCCACGGAGGGATTGCAGGAAATCATAGCCTTGCGGCGGGTATTATCACGTAGAATGAGATTCGTGGTCTCGGCGCGGTACACGTGGGCAGCATCTGCCAGGCGCACCATGCGGCCGCCAGGGGCCACCAGCTGCAGGTTGCTCACATCATCCATACTCATACGCAGCTCAGGGTCGAGGCGCAGCATGATGTTCCAGTGATCCAGGTTCTTGATAATTTCACCGGCTTTGTAGCCATTCATGGCAGCGGACACCTGCTCTGCAGCCTCGCCCACGGTAAGTCCGTAGGTGGCCAGAATCTCACGATTGTAATCCACGCAGATGGTATCCACCATCACCTCGCGGTTGGCGCGGGCATCGGCCACTTCCGGCAGCGTGCTCAGAATCTCGGCAGCCTTCTTGGCAGCTTCACGAATCTGCGGCAGCTCCGAACCATAGATATTGATGGCAATTTCCGAATTAGAACCGGAAAGCGCGGATGAGATGCGGTGTGCAAGCGGATAACCAATCATACCCCCCATACCGGGCATACCGGAAATCACCTTGCGGATATCCTCGCGAATCTTGCGCTGGTCGAAGTTCAGATCCACACGCACCACCAGCTCAGAGGCGCTCACCGGCTCGGCGTGTTCGTCGTTTTCGGCGCGGCCTGTGCGCTGGGTCACGGTCTTCACACCCTCAATCTTCTCAAGCTCAGCCATCACCTGGCGGGACACGCGCTCGGTCTCTGCCAGTGAAGTACCGGGCACGGCATTCACAAAGACGGTGTAGCAGTCTTCATTGAAGGGAGGCAGGAAGCTGGTGCCATAGGTACTACCCAGCCACAGGGCACCACCAGTAATCAGCATCAGGAAGCTGAAAACCCAGCCGGCGCGGCGCAGGCAAAAATCCAGCACCGGTGCATACAGGCGCTTGATAAGGCGTGCGGTGGCAGAATCGCCATCGTGCTTGATATTCTTCGGAGCCTTGAACCAGATATAGCAGAGAACCGGCACGAGGGTAAGGGCCACCAACAGAGAGGCAGCGAGAGCAAGCATGTACGAAATGCCCAACGGACGGTAAAATTGCCCCTCCAGGCCACTGAGGAAGAGGACAGGCGCAAACACCAGCAGAATAATGATCGTGGAATAAGAAATGGAGGAGACAATCTCGCCCTTGGCTTCCAGGAGTACCGCAAAGCGGCTGCGGCGCTGCTCCGGCGGCAGGGCTGCGTTGCGGGTCAGGCTGCGCCAGGCAACCTCCACAAACACAATGGCGTTGTCCACCACATCACCCACAGCCACCGCCAGACCACCCAAGGTCATGATGTTTACAGCCAGTCCGAACAGCGGGAAGCAGGCCATGCCCAGCAGCACGGAAAGCGGCATCGTGATGAGGGTAATGATAGCCGTGCGCAGGTTCAGCAGAGTGAGTACAATCACCAGCATCACCACAATACCGGCAATAATGAGTGTTTCCTTGCCGTTCTCCAGGGAAAGGTTGATGAAGTCAGCCTGTCGATAGGCATCTGCACGGAGTGTAATATTCTCCGGCAGGCGGCTCTGGGCAAATTCCTTCACAGCGGCATCCACCTGCTCAGTCAGAGCCAAGGTATTAGCACCCGGCACCTTCTGCACCGAGAGCACCACGCATTCGCGCCCGGCGAAACCGGCATTACCGCGGCGGGGCGCTCCATCAATCTTCACCTCGGCCACGTCCTCCACACGCAGCACACCGCTGGGGTGGGCAGGTACCAGAGCGCGCTTAATCTGCTCCGGGGTGAAAGCGCGGGAAGCCTGCTGCACGGGCAGCTCCAGTCCCGCCACGTCCTCAATGTAGCCTGCGGGAGCAGTGCTCTGGGCGCTTTCCACGCTTTCCTTCAGGTCATCGAAAGTGATACCAGCCTGGCGCATCTTCTCCGGGTCGTACAGCACCTGGTATTCAGGCATGCGGCCACCCAGCACCGTGACCTGCCCCACACCGGGAATGGAGAGCAGACGGTTGCGCAGCTCGAACTGCCCCAGGCGGCGAACCTCCAGCGGGTCAGCGGTTTCATCGCCCAGCAAGGCAATGAGCATGATTTCACCCGTCACGGATACAATGGGGGCCATCTCCGTCTCCACGTGGGAGGGAAGATTCTCGCGCACGGTGGAAAGGCGTTCGGACACAATCTGGCGGGCCAGATAAATATCCGTATCCCAATCAAAATCAACCCACACGAAGGAAAGGCCACTACCGCTTGAACTACGCACGCTCTGCACGCCGGGAGTGCCGGAAAGCGCGGATTCTAAGGGAATAGAGACATACTGTTCCACTTCCTCGGCGGTAAGACCGCTGGCCTCGGTCTGAATCGTGACGCGCGGCACGTACAGCTCCGGGAACACATCCACGGGCGTGCGCATAATGCCTGCAATGCTCAGCGCAGTGAGCACCAGCGTGATGATAATCACGGTGATGCGGTTATGCAGGCAGAAGGATATCAGTTTCTCTAACATCAGTGATCCTCCCCTTCATGGAACTTGCCATCGGCATGGAAATGCCCGGCCTTCTTCTGCTGGCTGCCATCTGCCGGCAAGAGGTAACGCAGTTCATAGCCCCCCTTCACCACAAGCTTCTGGCCGGGAACCAGCCCCTTAACCGGCACCATACCGCGGCGGCTGGTACCAGCCTGCACCGTCATCATGGCAAAAGTACCTTCCTTGATTTCCAGGAACACCACATCATCGATACCCACCTTGACCAAGGCCGTATCGGGAATATTCACATATCCCTCTTCACCGCCATCGGCATACATATCCAGGCGGCAAAGCTGGCCGGGGCGTGCATCGGCAGGAAGCGAGTCCGGAGTGAAGAAAATCTTGCGGGTCTGCTTCTCGGGATCCACCTGCTCAGCCATGCGCCATGTACCTTCCATCACCTGCTGGGAGCGGCCATTCAGACGCGTGGCGCGGATGCTGGAGAAATCAGGCACATCATTACCGTACAGCGTGCCCTCAATCTCCATGCCACTCAGGTTGCTCATG
Organism: Akkermansia sp.; assembly: GCA_017628435.1. Classification (GTDB taxonomy): domain Bacteria; phylum Verrucomicrobiota; class Verrucomicrobiia; order Verrucomicrobiales; family Akkermansiaceae; genus Akkermansia. The sequence goes on along the minus strand of JAGBZE010000030.1, from coordinate 861 downwards.
GTGACTACAGGCGCACCCTGCTCACCCCAGCTTCCCTGGGTGGTACCCACATTGCGCACAATGCCATCGTTTTCTGCACGCACCACCAGGGTAGGCATACCGTTTTCCGGCATGATTTCGGCTCCCATCACCAGAATTTTAAGATTCGTCTGGGTCACTTCCAGCTCACGCTGAAGCTGGCGCTTCTCGGCATTCTTGAAATTCAGCTGCTCTTCCAGGTCACTGCTGGTAGTGCCTGCCGATTGAAGGCGCTTGAGTCGCTGGCTGGTGGAATCGATTTCCTCGCCACAGCGGGTAATGGCAGCTTCCTGCTTCCGGATATCGGCTACCAGGGCACTCACCTCTGGTGCGATTACCGTGTAAAGCACCTCACCTTTCTTCACGCTCTGGGCAGATTTGACACGCAGGGAAATGCGCCCGGCACAGGGCAGCGAATAGGTTTCCTGAGCATGGCTCGGCACTGTCAGATAGCCATACAGACTATGCTGCAAAGCCATCCCAACAGCAGGAACATCCTCAATCTTCATGGCGGAAATGTGGCGAGCGTGAGCATCAGCCGTCACCAAAACCGGAGCAGCGCCGCCACCGCAGGAGCTGTGGTCATGAGAGCAACCATCACCGTGTTCATGGGCATGCTCGTGGCTATGGTCATGAGAGCAGCTGGCACCATGTTCGTGAGCATGGTCATGCGTGCAGCCTGCGCCGTGTTCATGCGTGTGCTCAGCCTCGGCGGCGTGGTCATGCGTGCAGCCCTCGCCATGTTCATGCTTATGTTCGGCCTCGGCGGCGTGGTCGTGCGTGCAGCCTGCGCCGTGTTCATGCTTATGTTCGGCCTCGGCGGCGTGGTCGTGCGTGCAGCCT
>JAGBZE010000029.1 GCA_017628435.1 Akkermansia sp. | reverse complement strand
TTGTATTCCTCAGTGTTTTGCAGCGGGCTGCGGAAGGAGTGGAACACAAAGGTGGGCACATGGCTCAGCGTGACCTGGAATCCGCCATCGAATATACGCTCGCCATCCGGAGTACCGGCAGGCTCGAGGATAGAAACTGCGTCACCAAGGAGATTCAGCACTTGGCGACCGGGTGTTTCCCAGTTGCCTTCGTCATCCTTGTAGCAGACCAGCAGCACATAGTTGGTGGGCAGGTCCTTGTTGCTGCCGGCCAGTTGCTCGTGCAGCATGTTTTCCTCCGGGCCGCTGCGCTGCCCCAGCATGAAGGCGATGATGGGTTGCCGGCGCTGAGCTGCTTCGATTTCTGCCGCGGCCAGGGTGGTATGCAGCAGAACGGTTGGTTTTTCTGCTGTAGCATGCTGTTGGATGTATTGGCGAGCCTCGTCGTCCAACTGGTTGAGGTACCACGTTACAGGCTTACCGTGAGTGGTGGTGAATTCGGCAGTGAGCCCATTGCTCACATCTACACCGTCACGTATGTGCAGCCCCTGGGAGGGCGGGTTCTGCACCAGCCTTTCGAATCGCGCCTCAAATGGTTGAGTCACCAGAGTCTTTTTCTCAGTGAATGACCAGGTGCGGATGTTATTCTTCTCCTTCCAGTCGATAAGGTTCTGCACGTCATCCGGTGCGAGTTCATCGAGTTTTATGTAGCGCTTGCGTCCGGAATCGGTCTGGAGCAGTACCCAGGGAGCCTGGTGCGGGTTGTCATAGCAGGCGTTTACAATGCGGGCCTGAATCGTGCTGCGGGTGGCTGTGCGTTCATCGTTCCCGGTGTCAGCTGTTTCATCGGCATCTGACTTCTGCAGGTGCCAGGTGTAGAGCTCGGAGCGGAAGGGTGCCGGGGCTGTAATGGGGGCAGCCTGATTCAGGGCGGCTATATCTGCACTTTCATCCTCTGTGGCCAGATTCTTCAGCTGCACGGATTGCAATTTTGTCAGGGCAATGGCATTTCCGGTGCTTCCGGCCAGCAGACGGCGCTGATAATCCTGGCGTGTGGCAGCGGGTATATCTGCACAGGTCAGGATAAAGGGTGCCAGCTCGGCTGCCAGAGCGGGCATGCGTTCCAACTGCTTCATGGTATGCTCCAGCAGTGTTCCTGCGGGTTCGGAGGCCTGGTTCTGTTGCAGGAGAGCCAGAGCATGGTAGGCATCGGCCTTAATTCGCCAGCAGGCCAGTTCTGCCTGTGTGCCCAGACCATGGGCCGGGGTGGCCTTGCTGCAGAAATCGGCCACGGCAAGTTCCTGCCAGAAGGCGGCACTGCGGAATCGCCGTTGCTCTGCCAGGCGTTGAATCAATGCGCGGCGCAGGAAAGGCATGCCGTGGTTTGGCAGGATGGTAAGCAGTTTTTCCACCTCGCGGGTCATGCCGTGCTCCAGCAGCAGGCGCACGGCGTCCTCCCAATAATAGAAGTAGGAGGAATTGAGGGATATGGCAGCCAGTGTCACAGCCAACCGTTCCTGTTCACGGGCATTTGCCTCATCTCCTTTAGCACGGGCTACCAGCGCCATGGCCAGGCGGGTACCGGGGTAACTGTACATCTGCGGGCTGTGGCACATGGAAGCCAGAAGCCTTTCAGCCGTGGGGGTGTCGCCCTGTTGCAGGGCGTGGCGTACAAGATGGTAACCCCGTATACTGTGCTTGCCGGAGATGCGCTCCGGCGCCAGGTCGGTGCGGTACATGCCGGCATTCATGCGCCCGACCTTCAGAAGCCGCACGGCGGTTATCTTGTCCGGGGCCATGTCGTCCAGCTGCAGCCAGCGGCGTTGTACATCTGCCAGTTGTTCCGGTGAGTGGGGCAGCACGTCTGTGTTGATAAAATGGTCCCTGAGAATCGGGGCAAGCAGTTCCTGTTCCGGGTCGGGTTTGCCGTCCTCATCGGTGCGTTTGGTGAGAATCCCCGCAACATCATGAATGATGGAGATAGACGACTTGGTGAACAGTCGCCCCAGGTGGTAGAGGATATTGCTGTCTGCCCGGCAGGCATCCAGAAGCTGCACGCAGGTTTCCGGCCCCAGGTGACGCATGCTGTATTCACTCATCAGCAGCGGCCAGAGCCGATGCTGGTTCAGCACTGCGGCCAGTGCCGTGGCTGCTTTTTTGTGCTCATCAAGCTTGCCGTCGCGCTCCAGTAGTGCCAGCTGCAGGGCGCAGCGGTGCAGGGCCACATTCAGGCTGCGGCAGCGGGCACGCAGAGCGGCATCATCTTTTTCGAAGACCGGGCCGTTGTTATTGATGAGGATATCGACACCGTTTTCCGAAACTTCGATATCATAATCAGCATAATAGTTGAAATGTCCCTGGAGGGGGATGCCATCGCGGAAGATGCTGTCTTCGCGGGCGCGGGCATCCTGAGCCAGGGTGAAAAGCACCAGCGAGGAAAGGGCCTTGGCGTTTTGTTCCTGCTTCACCAGTTTTTCCAGCGCAGCAATATCCTGCTCAGCCGTGGTGGCAGGCCCCAGGAGGGCGGCATTCCACTGCGGCAGGTTCACGGCGGTGCAGTCCGGCATTTCGGAGAGGTCTGCCGTGGGGTCGTTGAGCGATTTCCAGGGTGCGTAATCCGGCGCGGCAGCTAGCAGGTTACGCACGATGAATCCTTTCATTTCAGGGGGCAGCGAGGCGGAGGAGGCCTGAATCTGCTGTAGTGCTGCCATGGGTGGCAGCTGCCCCAGGCTGCGGCCCTTCATCAGCTGCAGCCCCAGTGCCAGCGGCATGGGCAGGTCTTTGCCCCAGGGATAGTGCCAGTTGGTAAGTCCACGGCGGGCGGCATAGTCGTAGTGCACTGAATGGTCGTGCAGCAGGTATCGCAGGCGACTCTTGTTGAAAGAATTGGCATGAGCTCGCAGGTAGGGTGCGTTTTCGTGCGGCGATGTCCACAGACGGTTGCTTTCGGCCGCGCGTTTCTGGTACATGTTGTGAAGCTGGTATTTCTGCTCGGTGAGCATGGCGGGTTCACCACGCAGGGAACCCAGTATGCCCAGCATGTGTTCCGCGTAAAAATCACCTACAAAGCAGAGCGATCCCAGCCAGTTGAGCTGGTGTTGCTGCTCCTGGGGCTTTTCCTGCTCGTAGGTCTTGAGCATGTGGTTTACATACAGGTCGCGGTCCTGTTGGCTCAGGTAGCGCAGCAGCAGACGGTTCGACAGAATGAGCATGTACGTGTTCATGTCTGTGGTCTTGCCGTCCTTGATAAGCTGTTTCATCTGTTTGTGCTGGAAATCGACCCGCCTGCCGCCGCCAGAGGGTTGTTTCCAGGTTGCTTTCAGCATGTCGAAGGTGGCCTGTGTAGGGACACCAGGCAGGTTTCCCAGGGCTTTGATTGCCTGTTCGGGGGTATAGGTACGAAGCTCCCGCGAGTTGATGTTGCGGATGTAGGGCATGAGGCTTTGTTCCATTTCCTCAGCTGCCGGTGCAAGCAGGCTTCCCAGAAGGAAATAACTCAGAAATCTTCTTATATTCATTGCTTTGCTGTGTCAATGGGTTAAATCATATCGCTCACTACATCGGGAAGAGTTTTCACGGGTGAGGTCGGGTCATCGCGCCACACTTTTATTTTACGCATGGGGCGTTCTTCCTTCTCTTCCTCCTGCTGCGGTTCTGTCGGTTTTCTGACGCCTGTGGCAGGTTTGCGGTTGCCCGTAAGCTTCTGTATAAGCTCAGCCCGGCGGGCTTCTTCGGCTTTTGTGCGCTGTTGCTTGAATTCGGTTACCTTATCTTCCGCTTCTGCAGGCACCCAGAAAGTCCAGCTGCGAGCTTGGGGAATCTTATCTTCCTGCAGCCGAATGGCTTCCGGCAGGTCATTCCACTCCATGCGGCGGGTGGTGCGGGTGTAGAACGCAACGCCGGTTTCGGTGGTGCCGCGGTTCAGGCTGCGGAGGGTGTCTGTGCCGGGTTCCACTTCCATCTGCACCCCGAAATCCAGCTGTACCACACTGTTGCGCTCTGCATTGCCCCGAAGGATTTCCTTTTCCTTGGCGTGCTCTCGAGCGCGGAGCACCGGGCGGTAATCCTTATATACCTGGTCGGTCAGTTTTTCGTATTCTTCATATGCTTTTTTTTCCTCTTCCTCACTGGCCGGGGCGGGCGTGGCCAGGTGCTTTTGCGTGCGTTTCAGTACCTCTGCGGCATCATAATCCTGTGGGTCAAACTGCTTAAGGATGCCGTTGGCCATGAGGGTGGCGGCAGGGCAGTCTGTTTTCTCCTCATTCTCAACAGGCGTGCCGCCAAGCAGAGTCTGGCGGAATTGCTCATGGTAAATATCAGGGGAGAAGGCTTTTCCCAGGGAATCGCTGATAGCGCGCTGTCTGTTTGCTGCGCGTATGGAAATGAGCTCGCTTATATTGTTGCGCAGCTCAGTGCTGATTTCCTGCGCCTGCAGGGGAAGCTGGCTGAGTGCCAGTATTGAAAACAAAATCCTTTTCATCATTTTTCAGTGATTTGTATGGAGAAATAGGCGGCAAAGTCCGGCAGGGTTTCCATCTGGCGGCGTATGCGTTTGCGGAGATGCTCCGGAAGCTGCCTTACGGCTCCACGGCCGCTTAAACGGTAGAGTTCAGTAGGGCGCTCTTTATCAGTGAATCGTTCCGCTGCTACGAGCGAATCCTCGTTGCCGTAGATATGTAGCAGGCTGTTCTTCCCCCAGAAAAGCAGGTAACAGCACTGCCTCTTTTCCTCTGGGCTGCATATACGGCGGATTTCTGCAAAGGCAGTGCTGATTCTGCGCCAATCCGGAGCTTCGGCGGCCAGTTGGGCTGCGATGATGTATTGCTGGTGCTCCACAGCGGCCCATTTTTCTTTGTCCAGATGGTTGTCCGAGGGTTCAAAGACGGCCTGGGGTTCCAGTTTGTTAGCAATGGTGATGCTGCGCGCGATGGTGAGGTGGCGGCGTTTCAGGCTAAGCTTTACCTGCTGCCCGGGACTGGCCGCTGCAAGGTAGGCGTATAGTTCGTCTTTGGTATTCACTTCCTTCCCGTCTACGCTGAGCACGGTATCGCCCGCATTGACCCCACCCCGGTCTGCCGGGCCGAAATGCGCCACTGCCGATATCATTACTCCACCGCCCTCGCGGTTGGCGGCGGCCAGGCCTGAGTACGGCACTCCTTCTGCCAGTGTAACGCCGGTCAGACTCAATAGGGTAAGAAGATATTTCATGGCGCAGGGTATTCGTCCGGTATACACGGTAAGTTTACCATTATCCGGGAGTGGATATCAAGGAAAAACAAACGGGAAATACCTGCGGCTGGGCGCGAGGCTCACGATGACCTCAAGGCTTGTTTCACTATCAGAGTGATAATTTCACGCGGCATACGGACAGAGTCCGTGAGAAATAGAACTTGTCAGTCAGTGAGATTGGTCTTCGACTGGTGAAATGGTCCCGCAGCGGCTGGACAGTCTTCTTTCTTGACTTAGCGGGGCAATATGATACTATGCGGCGAGTGAATCTCCGCGGTTTAGTCCTTGATTATCTGCACAACCTGCAAGCACGGGGGGTGCAGCGGCTGGCTGTGGATGACGAGGCGCGCGCGGTGTTGCGCTCGTGGATGCTGGCTGCTAAGCGTGGTGGGGTAGCGGTGCCGGTGGCGCCGCCTGTGCCTGAGCCGGTGGCGCAGGGCATGCCCATGCCGCAGGAACCCATGGATGACAGACCGATGCCCCCGCCGGCCGATGGCGGTGAGCCTGAAGCACCTGTCACGAAGCTGGGGGTGAATCTGGATGAACCGCTGCCGGAGGAACCGGTGGCCTATGAGGAGGAGATTCCCTTTTTCCGTCCGGCTGGCAGCAATGCTGAGGAAGCCTGGGCCAATATGCGGCGCATGCTGCCTGGCTGGGCTCCGCTGCGCCAGCTGGGCACGCTGCGCGACCAGGTGGTGCTGCCGCAGGGTAATACGCAGGCTGCCATTGCCTTTGTGGGCGATGCCCCAGGGTATTACGATGAGAAGGCTGGCCTGCCGTTCCAAGGTGAGGCCGGTGGCAAGCTGGATGGTATGCTGAAGGCTATGGGCCTTACCCGCGAGCAGGTGTACCTGACCCAGCTGCTCAAATTCCGCCCTGCCCAGCCGCGGCAGACCCTCAATACACGCCCGCCCAGTGAGAAAGAACTGCTCATCAGCCGTCCGGTGGTGGAGTTTGAGTTGCGTCTGGTGCAGCCGCGTGTCATTGTGGCTCTGGGTGTTATTGCAGCGCGCGGCCTGCTGCAGCAGGGGAACCTGCCCTTGGCGGCCTACCAGGAACGCACCTGGGATTTCAATGGTATTCCCGTGGTGGTGACGCACCACCCCAGCTACCTGCTCCGCACCAGTGACCTCGGCGAGCGCCGCCGCCTGTGGGAGGAGATGCTGCATGTGATGGAAATCGCCGGCCTTCCTATCAACGACAAGCAGCGCGGCTATTTCCTGCCCAAAGCATAAGGGGTATTCTTCACTGCTTCGAGGAAGCTCACCAGCGTGGGAAGCTGGCAGAAACGCCTCCAGTCTTCATCGCGCAGAAGGATAAAGGGTTCCTCCCAGGGCGGGGTGTCTTTTCTGCATAAATCGAGAACGTGAACCTTGGATAGCGGGCTGATGTCATCTTCATAGGGACTGAGCTCGGGCACGATTTCGTTGCCGTCGGCATCGTACAGATGCAGAAAATCCATCCGCTCATCAATAAAGCTGTAGTTGGTAAACTGCCGCTCGGGGCAGTCGACTATTTCGCCCTGCTTGTTCAGCACAAAGGGCTCTGTGTCAGGTCTTGGTTGAGGCGTTCTGCCGGGATGCGCATCGCTCAGAATAGCCACCAGTTCCTTCACCTCATCAGGGCTGAATTTCCTGATGATGGTTGGGGTGGGGTTCTCTTCCGTAGGGGCGCGGTGTACCAGTTTTGCTGTCGTCACGTTGCTGAGCGCAGCTTTCCAGGCTTTGAAGGTCGCTGTGTGTTGCTCAATTTCGCGTTTGTGTGCCTGCTGTCTCCATTCGGCGCGAACCTGGTTCAGGCGCGCCTGCTGCTGTTGTGCAATGGGGGTACAGGCTGCAAGCAGAAGCGGAATGAGCAGAAAGAATCGGCCTTGGCTCATTGTGTTAATGTTCTGAGCTTTCTTCAGGATTTTCCCCCTGTGGCTTGCGGGGCTTGTAGGTAGTCAGCCTGGTCTTCTTTTTCTTTTTCGGAGCGAAATATTCCGGGTGTGCGGCGGCCCAGGCTTCGTAGAGGTCGGGGCGGTTTGCCTTGGTGCGCTCGATGGATTTTTCCAGCTTCCATTCCTCGATGGCCTTGTGGTTGCCGGAAAGGAAGACGGCGGGCACCTCCATGCCGCGGAACACATTCGGCTTGGTGTAGGCCGGGGCTTCCAGCAGTCCGTTGGAGAAGGATTCCTCCACGCTGCTGCGGTCATCGCCCAGGGCGCCGGGCAGCAGGCGGGCAATGGCATCGATGACCACCACGGCGGCAATAGCGCCGTTGGTGAGGATGTAGTCGCCGATGGAAAGCTCCATATCCACCAGCGTGTCAATCACGCGCTGGTCCACGCCCTCGTAATGTCCGCAGAGGAAGATGTAGTGGGCATCGCCCCCCTCCATGCAGGGGGCTGCCAGTTCCTCTGCCACGGGCTGGCGGAACACGCGGCCCTGCGGGGTCATGAGAATGACGCGTGTGTTCTCCTGCCGCAGTTCCTCGATGGCTTCGAAGATGGGCTCGCACTTCATGAGCATGCCCTGTCCGCCACCGCAGAGGTAGTCATCTGTGCGGCGGTATTTATCATGCGTCCAGTCGCGCAACTGGTGCGCACGCACCTCGATAAGCCCGGCCTCTGCCGCGCGGCCCATGATGCTCTGGGACAGCGGCACGGAGATGAGCTCAGGGAAAAGGGTGAGAACGTCTATTTTTAACATGGTTAAAAGTACGAATTACGAAGTACGAATTACGAAGTATGAAGTTCCGCTCGCTGATGCTCGCATGATTTTACTTCGTACTTCGCACTTCGTACCTTGTACTTAAGCATTGGCGTTATGGCGCAGCATGGCTTCCACGTAGCCGTCGATGTTGCCGTCCATCACGTCCTGAATGTTACCGCATTCGAAACCGGTGCGCAGGTCCTTCACCATCTGGTAGGGCTGGAACACGTAGGAACGAATCTGGTTACCCCAGGCGATGTCGCCCTTTTCGGAGTACTGGCGGTCGGCCTCAGCGCGCTTGCGGTCTTCCTCGAGCTGGATGAGGCGGGCCTTGAGCATGCGCATGGCTTCTTCGCGGTTGCGGAGCTGGGAGCGCTGGGTCTGGCAGGCCACGATGATACCGGTGGGCAGGTGGGTCAGACGCACGGCGGTTTCCACCTTGTTCACGTTCTGGCCGCCCTTACCGCCGGAGCGGTAGGTGTCCATCTTCACATCGGCTTCCTTCACCTCGATTTCAATATCATCGGAGATGTCGGGGGTGGCATCCAGCGAGCAGAAGGAGGTGTGGCGCTTGCCGGCAGAGTCGAAGGGACTCATGCGCACCAGACGGTGAATGCCGCGCTCATTCTTGAGGTAGCCGTAGGCGTATTCGCCGTCAATCTTGATGGTCACAGAGCGGATACCGGCTTCATCGCCATCGGTGCTTTCCATGATTTCGGTGTTGAAACCATGGCGCTCGCAGTAGCGCAGGTACATGCGCAGCAGCATACTGGCCCAGTCGCAGGCTTCGGTGCCACCGGCACCGGCGTGAATGGTCACATAGCAGCCGGCATTGTCGTGCGGGCCGTTCAAGAGGGTGAGCAGCTCAAACTCTTCCAGACGCTTGAACCAGGCATCGTACTCGCTCTTGGCTTCGGGAGCCATGTCGGGGTCTTCGCTGGCCATTTCCACGGCCACTTCCACGTCCTCCAGGCCACTTTCCAGGGAGCGGAACTGCTCCAGGCGGCGCTTGAGAGGGTTCACCTCGTTCATGAGGGCGCGGGCGGCCTCGGGGTTATCCCAGAAATCCGGGGC
>JAGBZE010000028.1 GCA_017628435.1 Akkermansia sp. | reverse complement strand
TTCAGCCTAGCCATAAGGCAATTATACACGTTTCATCGTTCGCTTCAAGTACAATTGCAGAACGCATAAAATACTAGGGAGGATTCGTGTTTTTTACTTGCTAAGTTAGAACCATTCTGTTTATAATTGGCGTGCTATGATGAGCAGGATAATACGCTTTTATGTGGAGGGGTTCCGGGGTATGACGCTGGGGCGCACGCTGTGGGGTATTATCCTCATCAAGCTAATTATTATGTTTGCCGTGCTGAAGACAATCTTTTTTCCGGCGTATTTGCAGGGGGATGACGGAGAGAAGGGCGAGAAGGTGTCAGCCGAGCTGACGGAGCGCATGGCACAACCGGACACTCCCTGAGTATGTAGTATAAAAGAATCATGGACGCGATAGATACAACACTGGTCGACTGGTCACGGGCGCAATTTGCGCTGACGGCGATGTACCACTGGCTATTCGTACCGCTCACTCTGGGGCTGGGCGTGGTCATGGCCATCATGGAGACGCTGTACGTGCGCACGGGGCGCGAGTTCTGGAAGCAGACGGCGCGGTTCTGGATGAAGCTTTTCGGCATCAATTTTGCCATGGGGGTGGCTACGGGAATCATCCTGGAGTTTGAATTCGGGACGAACTGGAGCAACTACAGCTGGTTTGTGGGAGATATCTTTGGCGCGCCGCTGGCGATAGAGGGTATTGTGGCATTTTTCTTGGAGTCCACGTTTATCGCCGTCATGTATTTCGGCTGGAACAAGGTGAGCAAGCGTGCGCATCTGGCGGCTACCTGGCTCACCATCATCGGGGCTACGCTGTCTGCCTGGTGGATTCTGGTGGCGAATGCATGGATGCAGCATCCGGTGGGGATGGAGTTTAACCCTGATACGGTGCGTAATGAGATGGTGGATTTCCTGGCTGTGGCTTTTTCTCCCGTGGCGGTGGTGAAGTTCTGCCACACGGTCACTTCCTCCTGGGTGCTGGGGGCGGTGTTTGTGGTGGGGGTGAGCTGCTGGTATCTGCTGCGCGGGCGGCACAAGGATTTTGCGTGGGCGAGTATCCGAGTTGCCTGCTGGTTTGGTTTGGCGGCATCGCTGCTTACCGCGCACACCGGTCACCAGAGCGGGCGAGATATCGCGCTGTACCAGCCTATGAAACTGGCGGCTGCGGAGGGACTCTACGAAGGAGGTAAGGCGCAGGGGCTTGTCATGGCCGGCGTGCTGCGTCCCGGTGTGGATTGGAGTGCCCCCACGAATGAGGAGCGTTTCCTGTTTAATATCGAGATGCCTTGTGCTCTTTCCATTCTTGCCACGCACGAGGCAGATGGCTATGTGCCCGGCATTCGCAACCTGCTGGAGGGTGGCTATACGCTGCCCGATGGCCGCACGGCTCTCTCTGCAGAGGAGAAGATGCAGCGCGGACGCACGGCCATTGCTGCGCTGGCAGATTATCGCGCTGCGACAGAGCCCGCCGCCAGGGAGGCTGCGCTCAAGACGCTGCGGGCGAACTTTGACTGCTTCGGCTACGGTTATCTGAAATCACCCTCCGACCTGGTGCCGCCGGTGCCGCTCACGTTCTACAGCTTCCGCATTATGGTCATTCTCGGAGGCTACTTTATTGCTCTCTTTACCGGTATGCTGCTGCTGAGCAGGTGGGTGAGCCGGCAGAAGCTGCTGTTGTTGGCGGTGGTGCTTTCCACTCCGCTGGCCTGGCTGGCCAGCCAGGCAGGCTGGGTGGTGGCAGAAGTGGGACGCCAGCCCTGGTCTATTCAGGGGCTTCTGCCGAATCTGGCGGCCATCTCGAGGCTGGAAACGAGCTCTGTGCAGACTACATTCTTTATCTTCCTTGTGCTTTTCACGCTGCTGCTGGTGGCAGAGCTGAGCATCATGGGTAAGGCCATCGCTGATGGCCCCGAAACCGATAAACCTGCTGTTTAAGTTATGAACGATATTTCACTTCTGCAACATTACTGGTGGTTCCTCGTGTCTCTGCTGGGGGCTTTGCTGGTATTTCTCATGTTTGTACAGGGCGGACAGTCGCTCATCTGGACACTGGGCCGTACAGAAGAACAGCGACGCATGCTGCTGCTGGCCACTGGGCGTAAATGGGAACTGACATTTACGACGCTGGTGACGTTTGGCGGGGCGTTCTTTGCTTCGTTCCCTCTGTTCTATAGCACCAGTTTCGGCGGCGCTTACTGGGTGTGGCTGCTCATTCTGCTGTGTTTTGTGCTGCAGGCCGTTTCATACGAGTTTCAGCTGCGCCACGGCAATGTGCTGGGAACAACGACTTACCGTGTGTTTCTGCTGCTGAACGGTGTGCTGGGGCCGCTGCTTATCGGCACCGCTGTGGGCACCTTCTTCACGGGGGCTGAGTTCGTGGTGAATAAATCAGCCGTGGCTTGTGTGAGCATGCCTGTGATTTCGAGCTGGGCTAACCCGTTGCACGGGCTCGAGGCGGCGCTGGTGCCGCAGAATCTGCTGCTGGGGTTCAGTGTGCTGCTGCTCACCCGTGTGCTGGCCTGCCTGTATTTTATGGGCAGCATTGCCGATGAAACGCTGCGTGGCAACTGCCGCCGACGCCTGAGGATGGAGTGTGGCTTCTTCCTCCTTTTCTTCCTCACCTGGCTGGGCTACTGGCTGGCTTCCATCGGCTATGGTTACACGGCAGACGGTATAGTGTATCCGGTGCAGCATAAATACCTTAACAATCTGCTTGCCATGCCTGCGGTGGCAGCGTTGCTGTTGGTGGGGGTGCTGATGGTGCTGGGAGGCATGGTGCAGGGGCTGCGCGGACGCCGACGCGCTTTCTGGCTGGCCGGTCCGGGCAGTGTGCTGGTGGTGCTGGCACTGCTGCTCTGCGCCGGGTGGAATAATACTGCCTATTATCCCTCCCTGGCTGATGCTCAGAGCTCACTCACCATCGTGAATAGCAGTTCCAGTCTGTTTACACTCAAGACGATGACCATCGTATCCTTCATCATCCCCTTTGTGATTGCTTATATTGCCTGGGCCTGGCGTGTGCTCGACCGTACGCCGATTACCCCTCAGGAAACGCAGGAAGAACACTGAGTGAGGTATAGCATACCCCGCCGCCGAAGAGTCGGAGGGCGGGGTATGGAGCCAGAGCGGTGTTCAGGATGCGGATTTGAAGAATTTGTTGATGATGATGGCCAGTGCGCCATCGCCGGTAACATTGCACGCGGTGCCGAAGTTATCCATCGTGATGTAGAGGGCAATCATGAGGGCCAGCTCTGTCTCTCCGAACCCGAGCATGGACTGGAGGATACCGAGTGCCGCCATGATGGCTCCGCCCGGCACACCGGGGGCGGCTACCATGATGATGCCGAGCATGAAAATGAAATTGCCCATGGTGGGGAAGTCAATGGGAACACCCTGCATGAGCATGATAGCTATGGCGCAGGCTACGATTTTGAGCGTGCTGCCGGAGAGATGGATGGTGGCACAGAGAGGAATGACAAAGCCTGCGATCTCCTTATCCACATTGTTACAGAGAGTCTGCTGCAAGGTGATGGGAATGGTGGCGGCGGAAGACTGAGTGCCCAGAGCCGTGAAATAGGCCGGCATCATACGCCAGAGCAGGAGCAGGGGATTTTTGCCGGCGATGAGCCCTGCCACGCTGTATTGGAAGAGCAGAATGACGATGTGCAGCAGGAAGATGATGCCGATGATTTTGATGAAGATGGTGAGCAGGTCCGCCGCCTGTCCGCTCCAGGACATATTGAGAACGATGCTGAAGATATAGATGGGGAGCAGCGGAATGATGGTTTTGCCGATAGCTCTGGCGATTATTGACCGAAAATCATCACAGACCCGCCGCAGAGCGTAGCCTTGGCGGTAGGCCATGCCCAGCCCCAGAAGGAAGGCGAGGATGAGGGCGGTCATCACTCCCATGAGCGGCGGAATGGTGATGCTGAAGTATGGGAGCGCTTCTGCGCCTTTTGCCACATCACGGATGGAAGCTGACGACTCAATAAGATACGGGAAGATGGTGACGCCGGTCAGGTAGGAAGCGAAACCGGATATGAGCGTGGCACCGTAGGCCAACAGGGCTGTGACCAGCAGCATTTTCCCGGCGTTGCGGCCGATGTCGGCTATAGCCGGTGCGACCAGGGCAACGATGAGCAGCGGGATGAGGAATCCGAGATACTGACTGAACAGCCCGTTAAAGGTATTGAACAGTCGCACCAGGGGGATAGGTGTATACATGCCGAGCAGCGCACCCGCAATGAGCGCAATGATGATGCGCCCAATGAGCCCGATTCTGATATTCTTCCATTTTTTCTTTTTCATGCGTCAGGAATATGTTAGCACAACAGGCGGGAAAATACATTCCTTTTCTTCTATTTGTGCTATTTTTGTTGGCAAGAAGTAAGACGCGTGCTTGACTTTGCGGGTCTGAGGGTGTAAGGTTCACATGTGATGAATCCTATGAAATATCTGGGGGCGACATGCCTGTTTTGCTTGGCCTCCTGCACGAATCTGTACCAGTGGTGTTTTGACCTTGGGGCGGAGTATGAGGGGGTGGAGGTAGAGCAGCAGGTGTACCGCTGTGGCGGGAAGCATTATGTGAAAGGTAAGCGGGCGGATTTTCGCCGAGTGAATACGGACCCGCTGATTCTGATAGGTAAGCCGGTTCCGGATTCTTTCCGAAAAATCGACGGTACGGAACGTGAGCCGATGTATCGCGAGGTTAGTCTGACGAGGAATGAGCGTTACGACGCCGACAGCCTTGTCGTAGTAAAGGAGGCGAGCTTTGCGGAAGGGAGTCAATGGATTTCTGCGGAGTTGCCGAAAGATTCTGCTGCGGTGGATGCCGACTGTTTATTCGGTGACAATGAGATAGATGGTGAGCGGCGAATGAATGCGCATGCGCTGTATGCGTATCCGCTGGGTGCGGTAGCCGGGGCGCTGGTGGATGCTCCTCTGAATGCGCTGTGCCTGGGTTTCGTGTCTCCCCTGTTCGTGTGCTCACTGCCTGCGCTGGCTCAGAGCCAGCAGCAACAGCTCCCGCCGCCCCCGCAGGTCACCATGACGCCGGAAGAAATAGAGGCTCTGGGGGCACGCCTTAATGCTGAGGCGGGAGAGTGACTTTTTATCCTTCGTGTGCTCTCCTGCGGATGAGGGAATCCCCGGCCTGCCGGTGAACGTGGGTGAACACAAACGCGCAGAGATTTTTACCCTGCGCGTGGATGTTTTTCGCTATAGACGCTGTATGCGCCCGCTAAGCCTCCGGGGCTTTACTGCCACTCAATGGCTATTTCTGCGCGTACATCCTCACCGCAGCTGATGAGGTGGCGCGTGAACTTGCCTTGTACATAGTGGCGGATGCTCATGGCATCTCCGCCATGGCTTTCATGCCGGAACTGAATACGATAGCGAGCTATTTCGCTGCCGGGTTTCAGGGATTCGGGCAGAGTGTCAAGAGCCCAGATGAAGTAGGCGCTGTTGTTGATATGGTCATTGAAATCCACGTCACGGCGCCCGGCAACCAGGGATGCTTCTGCCGCAGCATCTACCTGCCACTCAGGCTCCTGTATGGGAGTGCCCAGTACGGGACAAGCGGCGGAGAGCTCCAGACCAACGCGCTTTGGCGGTACAGGACGGCGGGTGGCAAGATTGATGATGACCCAGTACATGTCTGCGCGGGCGAGGACGTTCCCCTCTGCATCCGTCATTTCCACAAAACGACCGGGCTGCAGGGCTGTTGCCATGCCGGTGTTGG
>JAGBZE010000027.1 GCA_017628435.1 Akkermansia sp. | reverse complement strand
GAGATTGTATCCTGCGACCCGGTGATTGGTTATCTGCACCGCGGCATGGAGAAGATTGCCGAGAACTGCCATTACAACCAGTTTGTGACCTACACAGACCGCATGGACTACCTCGCCCCGATGAGCAACAACATCGCCTACGCCTGTGCAGTGGAAAAACTGCTCGGCTGGGAGCTGCCGGAGCGTGGCCAGGCCATCCGCGTACTGTGCTGTGAGCTTTCCCGCATTTCCTCCTGCTTCCTGGGCACGGGCGTGTACGCCATGGACACCGGCGCCATGACCGCCTTCCTTTACGCCTTCGAGGAAAAGGAACGTGTACATAACCTGTACGAACAGATTTGCGGTGCCCGCTTCACCTCCAGCTACACCCGTATCGGCGGCATGACCCGCGACCTGCCCAAGGGCATCGAGAAACAGATTCTCGACTTCTGTGACAGCGCCATGCGCACCGTGGATGAAATGGAGAAGCTGCTGCTGCACAATAAGATTTTCATCGACCCCCTTGTTGGCGTGGGTGTCATCACCAAGGAGATGGCCCTGCAGAATGGCATGACCGGTAACAACCTGCGCGCCAGCGGTGTTTGCCGCGACCTGCGCAAGACCAACCCCTACCTGGGTTACGAGAAATACGAATTTGATGTACCGGTGGCAGAGGAAGGCGACTGCTACGCCCGCTTCCAGGTACGCATGGAAGAAATCCGCCAGTCCGTACGCATCATCCGCCAGGTGATTGCCACCATGCCGGGCGGCCCCATCTGGGTGCAGCTGGACAAGGGTATTCTGCCGAAGAAGGCAGACGCCATGCAGGGCATCGAGGAACTCATCCGCCAGTTCATGGTGACCACCGAATGCGTGAACGCCCCGGCCGGCCAGGTATACTTTGCCGCAGAAAACCCGAAGGGTGAGCTCGGCTTCTTCCTGGACTCCCAGGGCGGCGGCATTGCCAACCGTCTGAAGATGCGCAGCCCCTCTTACTGCACACTCTCCATCCTGCCCGAGCTGCTGCCGGGCCACCTGGTGAGCGACGTAGGCGCCATTCTGGGCTCCTTCGACTTCGTGCAGGGCGAATGCGACCGTTAATCCAATTTTAAACTCTCTGACAACGAAAGAACTTATCATGTCCGATACCCCCAACGCGATTGATGCCATCACGACGGCCAAGCCGTCCCCCGGTGAGCAGCATTTCCCGAAATTCAAGGTAACCCCCAGCCTGGTGAAGGAAGCCAAGGCCCTGGTGGCTCAGTACCCGGAAGGCAAGGAACAGTCCGCCGTGCTGCCCATCATCCACCTGGTGCAGGAGAAGTTCGGCTACATCTGCGCCGATGCCATGCCCTGGATTGCCGAGATGTGCAAGAGCACGCCCATCCACGTGGCCGGCATTGTCACCTTCTACCCCGGCATTCACACCATGTGCCCCGGCAAGTACCACTTCCGCGTGTGCCGCACCATCGCCTGCTCTCTTTCCGGCGGCGAGGAACTCATCCCTTACATCTGCGAGAAGATTGGCGTGAACTACGCTGACATGAGCGACGAGGAACCCATGCTGGTGAGCCCGGATGGTCTGTTCAGCGTTGAGCCGGTGGAATGCCTGGCCAACTGCGGTTTCGGCCCGAATGTGATGGTCAACGAGGTTTTGTACTCCCAGGTGACCACCAAAAAGATTGACGAGATTATCGCCAAGCACCAGCCTAAGAAGTAACCCCCTTTAGCGAACCATGAGCGAAATCATTTACAAGCCCGGCAAGGAACCGCATCCGCGCGAAACCCGCCGTATTTTCCGCAATATAGACCGCAAGGGGTATGATCCCTCCATCCAGTGCTTCATCAAGGATGGCGGTTACGAGACCCTGAAGAAAGCCATGGAGATGGACCCCGCCGCCGTCACCGAGGAGGTGAAGAAGAGCGGACTGCGTGGCCGCGGCGGTGCAGGTTTCCCCACCGGCGTGAAGTGGACCTTCATTCCCAAGGGCAATACCAAGCCCGTGTATGTGGTCTGCAACTGCGACGAATCTGAACCCGGCACCTTCAAGGACCGCTTTGTGGTGCACCAGGACCCGCACCAGCTCATTGAAGGCATGATTATTGCCTGCTACGCCGTGCAGGCTCACTTCGGTGTCATCTACATGCGTGAGGAATTCCCAGAAGCCGCCAAGATTATGCAGAAGGCTCTGGCCGAGGCAGAGGAAGCCGGCTTCCTGGGCAAGAACATTCTGGGCAAGGGCTACGACCTGAAGATCATCCTGCACCGTGGCGCCGGCGCCTACATCTGCGGTGAGGAAACCGGTCTTATCAACTCCATTGAAGGTCTGCGCCCGTACCCGCGCATCAAGCCCCCCTTCTTCCCGGCTGCCATTGGTCTGTATGGCTGCCCCACCATCGTGAACAATGTGGAGTCCCTGTGCCAGGTACGCCAGGTGCTCATGCGCGGTGGCGAGGCCTACGCCGCTGAGGGCGCCCAGCGCTCCCCCGGCACTCGTATCATCGGTGTGTCCGGTGACGTGAAGCGCCCGGGCTACTACGAAATCATCTCCGGCTCCATGACCTTTGGCGAACTGCTGTACGATGTGTGCGGTGGCCCCAAGCGCGGCCGCAAGTTCAAGGCCATCATTCCCGGTGGTGCATCTGCCAAGGTGATGCGCTGCGATGAGGTGCTGAAGGGCCGCAACAGCGATGGCTCCGTGCGCGCCATGAGCATCTTTGACGTGCCGCTGGATCTGGACAGCATTGCCCAGCACGGTTCCATGAGCGGCTCAGGCGGTATCATCGTGATGGACGACAGCCGCAGCATGCCCAAGATGCTGAACAACCTGAACCGTTTCTACGCCTGGGAATCCTGCGGCCAGTGCTCCCCCTGCCGCGAAGGCAACCCCTGGATGCTCAAGCTTTCCACCCGTATCTGCGAAGGCAAGGGCGCTCCGGAGGATGTGGATCTGCTCAAGAGCGTGGCCGACAACATCTGCGGACGCACCGTCTGCGCCTTCGGCGAAGCATGCTCCTGGCCCACCCAGGCATTTGTCACCAAGTTCCGTGAGGAGTTCCTGGCGCTTACCAAGCCCATCAACGCCCTCAAGCCGCACTCCCCCGAGGCTAAGGAGGCCCGCAAGTTCCTCACCCGTGAAGACTAAACTTTTTCTGAAACAATGAGTACACCCCCCGCAATTCTGCCGAAAGACGCCGCCGCCGCTGAAGGCAAGGTGAACGTCCAGATTAACGGCAAATGGTACCGCTTCCCCAAGGGAACGCGCATTGCTGACGCCTGCAACTCCGTGGGCGCGCATGTACCCTGCTTCTGCTACCACCCCAAGCTTTCCGTTGTCGGTTCCTGCCGCATGTGCCTTGTAGAACAGGGCATGCCCCCGCGCCAGGCCCCCGGCACCACCCCGCAGTATGGCGACGATGGCTACCTGCCCATCAGTTGGATGCCCCGCGCCATCATTGCCTGCGCCAACACCGTGGCCGAGAACATGGGCATCCGCACCACCGGCAAGCTCACTGAAGAAGCCCGCCGTGGCGTGCTGGAGTTCCTGCTTTCCAACCACCCGCTGGACTGCCCCATCTGCGACCAGGCCGGTGAATGCAAACTGCAGGAATACACCACCGACTACGGCAGCGGCACCCACCGTTTCACCGAGGAGAAGACCAAGAAGGGCAAGAACCTCTCCATCGGCCCGCGCGTGAATCTGGACCAGGAGCGCTGCGTGCTCTGCCGCCGCTGCGTGCGCTTCATGAAGGAAATCGCCGGCCAGGACTGCCTCGGCGTGGTTGGCCGTGGCACGCACAATGCCATTGCCTGCTACCCCGGCACCCAGCTGGACAGCAACTACTCCATGAACGTGGTGGATATCTGCCCCGTAGGTGCCATGACCAGCAAGGATTTCCGATTCAAGATGCGTGTGTGGTTCCTGAAGAGCACACCCACTATCGATGTGAACTGCGGCACCGGCACCAACATCAACATCTGGACCCGCGAGCAGCAGGTATACCGCATCACCCCGCGCCAGAACGACGCCGTGAACAGCTGCTGGATGCCCGATGACCACCGTCTTAACTACAAGTTCATCAACGCTGATACCCGCATTACCACCCCGCTGGTGAGGACTGATGCCGGTGCTACTCAGCGTCCCTCCACGTGGGATGCCACCTTCAACATGGTAGTTGAACAGCTGCACCGCATGGCCCCCTCCGAGACGGCCATGATTTGCTCTGCCCGCATGACCAATGAAGAGCTCTACATGGTGCGTGCCCTCTCCAAGCAGCTGGGCATCACCAAGCTCGATGTGGTTCCCCGCAAGGGCGAGAACGACGGTCTGCTGGTAAGCGATGACCGCAACCCGAATACCAACGGTGCCAAGCTTGTGCTCGGCAAGACGGGTGCCGGCCTGGCCAACATCCGCCGCGGTGTGCGCAACAACAGCATTCGCTTCATGATTGTGCTGGGCGAAGACCTGACCGAGGAAGCCGGCTTCACCGCCGAAGACCTTGCAGGCCTTGAGTACCTGCTCGTGGTGCACCACAGCGAAAACGCCACCACCAAGGCTGCAGACGTTGTACTGCCCGGTGTCACCTTTGCTGAGAAATACGGTACCATGATTAACGTGGCAGGCCGCATCCAGCGTCTCAACAAGGCTATCGAGCCCATTGGCAACTCTATGTCCGACTGGGAAATCTGCCGCAACCTCTCCGAGCGACTGGGCTGCGACTGCGTACGCGTCATCGCCTGCCCCACCCCCATGTCCGTGCTGGACGAAATGGCTCAGGAGTTCGAGGAACTCCAGGACATCACCTGGGGTAATATCGGCAACGAAGGTAAGGTCATCATGGATACTGGCGTGACCATCCCCCTCATCGAACGCGAAAAAGCCAAGAAGTAAACCGCTAACACACAATACCTCAAATGGACGCTATCATCAATTGGTATAACGACCTCATGAGCAACGAAATCTGGTTCTACCTGATTCATACGCTGCTCAAGCTGGTTCTCATGTTTGCCGTTATTCTGGCTTTCGTGGTTCTCTCCGTGTGGATTGAACGCCGAGTGGCCGGTTGGATTCAGGACCGTCCCGGTCCCAACCGTGCAGGTCTGCCGCTCTTCCTGCTGCAGCGTTTCGGCAGCAAGGAGAAGCAGCCCCTCAAGAACTGGCTGCACTTCTTCGGTATTCCGGAGACCTGCTGGATTGCCAAGCTCTGCACCTGGCTGCGCCTGGATCGCGAGATTCCCTGCTGGGGTCTCATCCAGCCCTGTCTGGACGGCGGTAAGCTCTTCCTGAAGCAGGAGACCACGCCCTCCTATGTGCGCAAGTTCTACTTCATCCTGGCTCCCATGCTGGTGCTGGGTCCGCCCATGGTGGCTGCCGCTGTCATTCCGTTTGCCTCTGAGGTGAACACATGCTACGGCCATATCTCCATGTGCGTAGCTAACCTGGACATCGGTCCGCTGTGGATTTTCGCCATCTCCGGTCTTTCCGTATACGGTCTGACTCTGGCCGGCTGGTCCTCCAACTCCAAGTTCCCGTTCCTGGGTGGTCTGCGCGCCACGGCACAGCTCATTTCCTATGAGGTGTCCATGGGTCTTTCCATCATTCCGCTGCTCATGATGTTCGGCACACTGAACCTGCAGCAGATTGTGCAGTTCCAGGCAGACAACGGCTGGACCCTGCTTCCCCTGTGGGGCGAGGGCCTGAGCTGGCAGCGCTGGGCCATGATGCTCCCGCTGGGCATCAGCTTCATCATCTTCGTGACCTGCGTCTTTGCTGAAGCCAACCGTACCCCCTTCGATATGGCAGAATGCGAAACCGACCTTGTGGCCGGTTACCACGCAGAATACTCCTCCATGAAGTTTGCTTCCTTCTTCATGGGTGAATATGCGGCCATGGTTATCGGCTCCGCCGTGGTGGTTACCCTGTTCCTGGGTGGCTGGTCCATCGGTTTCGGTGCAGACGCAGCCTTGTCCGCCTACTGCGACTGGCTGGCTGTACTCTGCCAGCTGATTATGTTCGTCATCAAGCTGCTGGCCTTCATCTTCTTCTTCGTGTGGGTGCGCTGGACACTGCCGCGCTTCCGCTGGGACCAGGTGATGAAGCTCGGCTGGCTCTACTTCCTGGAAATCACCGTGGCCAACATCTTCCTGGCCGCTGCCGTTCTCTACTTCATCAAATAACCCCCTTTCCCTGTACCGAATATGTCTTACATCAAGATTAAACGACCCAAGTTCAGCCTGCTGGACAAGGTGTATGTGGTCGAGCTCGTAAAGGGGCTTGCCATCACCATGCGCCACCTGGTGCTTTCTCTGCTCGGCAAGAGCCGTGGCAAGGAGGATTTCAGCACCAAGGGCGTGGGTGTCTGTATGCAGTTCCCCGATGAACGCTGGGATTCCCGCCTGCCGGAATACTACCGCGGCGCCCCCACCCTGGTACGCGGTGAAGACGGCCGCGAACGTTGCGTCTCCTGCCAGCTCTGCGAATTCGTCTGCCCGGCACGCGCCATCACCATCACCCCTGGTGAGGTGGATCCCACCAGCAACTGCCAGAAGCAGGAAAAGGCTCCCGCCAAGTTTGAAATCGACATGCTCCGCTGCATTTACTGCGGTATGTGCCAGGAGGCATGCCCCGAGCAGGCTATCTTCCTCTCCAAGGAATACCTCATCACCCTCACCGACCGCAAGCAGGCTATCCGCGACAAGGAAACCCTGTACCGTCTGGGCGGCACGCGCAAGGGTCTCGTCAACAAGTGGAACCAGTACAAATAAAATACCGTTATGTTTGAAACATCCCTTTGTCAGATTCTGTTCTGCGTATTGGCAGCCCTGGCCATCCTCTGCGCCATTGGCGTAGTGGCCTACCGCAACCCGGTTAACTC
The DNA here is from genome assembly GCA_017628435.1 of Akkermansia sp. Classification (GTDB taxonomy): domain Bacteria; phylum Verrucomicrobiota; class Verrucomicrobiia; order Verrucomicrobiales; family Akkermansiaceae; genus Akkermansia. Next base: position 12,329 of record JAGBZE010000027.1, on the reverse strand, counting down.
CGCCATGTGCATGGCCGTGTGCTTCGCCATGGTTGCCGCCATCTTCTTCGGCATGGGTGCTCAGTTCCTGGGCATTGTTCAGCTCATCGTATATGCCGGTGCCATTCTGGTGCTCTTCCTTTTCGTGGTGATGATGCTCGACATCCACGACGAAGGCCACAGCAAGTCCATTCGCTGGCACTCATGTGTGGGCGTCTTCATTGCTGGCATCACCGCAGGTCTCATCTTCAATGTTGCCATCAGCCTTCCCGGTGCTACCGATACCCCCTGCCCGGTCAAGACCCTGTGCGCCAGCGCTGGCGAACTCCTCATCGGCGATGCCCGCCAGGTGAGCGCCGAGCCGACTGCCTGCACTCAATACGGTGGTGCACTTCCCGAGCTGAATGCAGCCGCAGCTGCCAGCATGGAAAATCCCTCCATCTCTGCAGAAGAGGCCGCCAAGGCCACCTCCATCTCCGACGTGAAGTTGATTGGCAAGTGCCTGTACACTCACTATAACATTCCGTTTGTCATCCTGGGCTTTGCCTTGCTTTCCGGCACGGTAGGCGCAGTGGCACTCGCCCGCAAGATTCGCAAAGACTAACCTTTTATCCTGACTCATGATTCCGTTAGCACATTACCTGATTCTGTCAGGCATCCTGTTCTCCATCGGTCTGGCCGGTGTGCTCATCCGCAAGAACATCATCGTGGTGTTCATGTGCCTGGAAATGATGCTCACCGCAGCAAATGTGGCTCTGGTGGCATTCTCCCGCGCACAGGGCACAGCAGGTGTTCCGGTGTATGATGCCCAGGTGCTCTCACTGTTCATCACCGGCATCGCCGCAGCTGAAGTAGCCATCGGCCTTGCTCTTATCGTTGCCATGTTCCGTGCGCGCCGCACGGTGGAAAGCACGGCACTCAACTCACTTAAAGACTAAATACCAGCATGAATATGATTCACAATCTCCCCTGGCTGTTCCTGCTGCTGCCCCTGGTTGTTGCCGCCATTGACTGGGTGTGCCTGAATAAGCACCCTCGCCTGGCTGCCACGCTGTCGCTTCTTTCCGCTGCGGCCACTCTCGGGCTCTGCATTGCTTACCTTACCGGTCTGCAGACCGGCACCCCGGGTGTATACACCTGGATGCCCTGCTCCCTGGAGCAGCTCTGCCTGCACCTCGGTCTGGTCATGGATCCGCTTGCCATGCGCATGATGCTGGTAGTCACCGGCATTGGTCTGCTGGTGCATTTCTTCTCCATCGGCTACATGAAGGGCGATCCCTCTAACCTGAGCCGCTACTACGCCGGTCTGAGCATCTTCATGTTCAGCATGAGCACCATCGTTCTGGCTGACAATCTGGCTATGACCTTCATCGGCTGGGAAATGGTGGGCTTCTCCTCCTATCTGCTCATCGGCCACTGGTTCAACAAGGCCAGCGCCGCTGATGCTGCCAAGAAGGCATTTATCACCAACCGTGTGGGTGACTTCGGTTTCCTGCTGGGCATTCTGCTCACCCTGGGATTCTTCGGCACCATGAACTTCGCCGATATGGCAGGCAAGGCTGCCGGCATTGCACCGGCTGTGCTCACCGTCACCATCGTGTGCCTGTTCTGCGGCGCCGTTGGTAAGTCCGCCCAGTTCCCGCTGCACGTGTGGCTGCCGGACGCAATGGAAGGCCCCACCCCGGTATCGGCCCTCATCCATGCCGCCACCATGGTGGCCGCTGGCGTATACATGCTGGTGCGTCTGCAGGTAAGCATGGGTACTGAGGCATTCACCGAAACCGCTTGCAACATCATCGCTTGGACTGGTGCCATCACCGCCATCATCGCTGCCATCATGGCCGTGCAGCAGGACGACATCAAGCGCATTCTGGCCTACTCCACCCTTTCTCAGCTGGGTTACATGGTAATGGCCGTTGGTCTGCTGGCTGGTGAGGCTGCCATGTTCCACCTCTACACGCATGCCTGGTTCAAGGCTCTGCTCTTCCTCGGTGCCGGTGCCATCATCATCTGCTGCCACCACGAGCAGGACATCTGGAAGATGGGAGGTCTTACCAAGCGCATGCCGCTTACCGTGCTCTGCTTCATGATGGGCACCTGCGCCCTCATTGCCATCCCCGGCTTCTCCGGATTCTTCTCAAAGGAAGCCATTCTGGATGCCGCACTGTCCAAGAACCCTGTCTTCTTCTGGATTGGAGCCGGCGTTGCCGCCCTCACCACCTTCTACATGCTGCGTCTCTGCATCGTTGCCTTCATGGGGCCCGCCCGTGACCACGGCGCTGAGCACGCCAAGGAAGCAGGATTCACCATGGCACTGCCGCTCGTGATTCTGGCCGTCATGGCCGTCATTTCCGGCTATGGCTTCATTGCCAATGATCTGGTACCCTTCAACGGCTTCCACGCACACGGCTTTGCTCTGGGGCTCCCCTTCTATGTAAGCATGGGCGCCCTGGCCCTCGGCATCCTGCTGGCTCTGGCCATCTATGGTCTGGGCGGGCGCACCAAGGATCCGCTGGCCGGCAACTGCATCTCCAAGGCGCTCCGCAACCGCCTCTACATCGACGCTCTGTACGATAAGGTCATCATTGGTGGTCTGCAGCAGGGCTTCGCTCATGTCATGGAGTTCCTGGATTGCTACATCATTCGTGGCATCATCTGCCAGACGCTGGTGTGGTTCACCGTTCGTATCGGTTACCTCTGCAGCTGGCTGCAGTGCGGTTCCCTGCGTGCCTACACGCTCGTTTCCGCAATGGGACTGATTATCCTCATCCTCCTTCTTGCATACCAATTCTAAACGCTTATCACAATCATGCTTATCTGGCTTATCCTTGTACCTGTGATTGCAGCAGCCTGCATTGGTCTGCTCAAGACACCGGGCCGTCTCACAGCTATCATCAGCGCTGCGGTATCCCTCATTCTGGGAGCCCTTGCTGTGCTGGCTCCTGATTGCTGCACTGAATGCCTGACCTCTTTCTGCGGCACCCCGCTGCAGCTCACCCTTGGGCTGCCGCTCAGCCGCATCATGGTGCTGCTGGCCATTCTGGTTACCTTTGCCGCCGTATGCGGCATGAAGGCCCCCAACGCCGATGCTGAGCGCAGCTGGGCCATCTCTGCCCTGCTCATCAGCACGGGTGCTATCGGTGCCTTTATGTCCGACAGCATCATTGCCTTCTACGGCTTCCATGAGCTTGCCCTCATCCCGACCTTCGTCATGATTGGTTACTATGGTCGTGGTGATCGCCGCAACATTGCCTGGACCGCTACCATCTACCTAGGGCTGGCCTCTATGGTGCTGCTGGCCGGCCTGCTCATCCTGTGCACAGAAATGCACGCCTGGACATTCAACGGTCTGGCAGCCGCAGTACAGGCTGGCATCATGCCGGAATCCCCCTGCCTCATCGCAGCACTGCTGCTGGTAGGTTTCGGTACGCTGGTATCCCTGTTCCCGTTCCACACCTGGGCAGCTCCGGCCTATGCCAGCGCCCCCACGCCTGTAGCCATGCTGCATGCCGGCGTGCTCAAGAAGTTCGGTCTGTACGGTCTGTTCACCCTTGCCGCCATGTTCGGCCCGAAGTGCCAGGAGCTCTTCGGCTGCTGGAACAACTGGCTGCTGGTTCTCCTGCTGGGCAACGTGCTCTGGGTGGGTTATGTGACCATCTCCCAGACTCGTCTGGACGATATGCTCGGTAACTCCTCCGTGATGCACATGGGCTACATCTTCCTGGCATTTGCCGCCTACATTGCATGCAACGGCAATAATGAGCTTGCCTTCCAGGGCGCAGCTCTGCTTATGCTGGCCCACGGTCTCACCATTGCCATGCTCTTCCTGCTCACTGGGCAGATTGAGGCCCAGACCCGCACTCTGGAGCTCGACTGCATGGGTGGTCTCGGCACCAAGCTTCCGGCTCTCGGCTTCCTGTTTGGCCTGGCTGGCATGGCCTCTGTGGGTCTGCCCCTGCTGGCCAACTTCGCTGGTGAATTCAGCATCTTCGTATCCTGCTTTGCTGGTTGGACTCCTGCTGCAGCCACCTGCGATTGCTGGCTCGGCTCTGTTGCCAATTTCTTCGGCGGCATGGGACCGGTGCAGCTGGCCACCATCGGTGCCCTGTGGGGGCTGGTTATCAGCGCCATCTACATGCTGCGCGCTTTCCGCAACATCTTCGAGGGGCCGGTCGGCACCGCTTCCGAGCGCGCCACCAAGCTCACCGTACTGGACATCGTGGCTGCCTGCTTCCTGGCTGTCTTCATCGTTCTCTTCGGCATCGTGCCCCCCACATGCCTTTAATTCAACTGACACCCCAACACTGAGCAACATATGAATATCGTATCAACCTACACCTGGTGTCAGTTCGCACCGGCATTCGCCCTGGTGGGTCTGGCAGCTCTGCTCATCCTGGCAGATGCCCTGCTGCCCAAGCTCCCGAAGCGCATCTATGCCTTCATTGCAGCCATGGGCACCTTCGTGGCAGCCTATTTCCTGTCCAACGGCGAACACGCTGATTCATTCGGCTGCATCGCCTCCATCGCCACCGGTCTTTCCATCCTTCTGGCATTCGACTACACGAAAGTGTGCTGCGAGTCCATTGCCGGCGGTGACAACGAGGACGGCACTGGCGAGTTCTACGCCCTGCCGCTGGTAGCATGTGCTGGCATCCTGTGCCTCACCCAAGCCCGCGACCTCGTCATGCTTTTCGTCAGCCTGGAGGTCATTACCCTCACCTCTTACGTGATGGCTGGTTACTTCCGCCGCAACCAGGGCTCCATTGAGGCAGGCATCAAATACCTCGTTCTGGGAGCCATGAGCACCGGTATCCTGGTATACGGCACAGCCTGGTACTTCGGTATGATTGGCTCCTTCAACCTGGGGCCTGAGACCGTCATCGCAGCACTGAAGGGCGGCGTGGCTGGTAGTCCCTCGCTGGCCATCGGCTTCATGATGTCCATCGCGCTTCTCTTTGCCGGTGCCTTCTTCAAGATTGGTGCCGCCCCCATGCACGTATGGATTCCGGACGTATACCAGGGAGCTCCCACCCCCACCACTGCTTTCCTGGCGGTAGCTTCCAAGACCGCAGGTTTCGTGGTACTGTGCGCCCTGGCCCTGCCCTTTACCCAGTTTGCCGTTCCCGGCAGCCTCATTGGTAAGGTGCTGGTTACCACTTTCGCCATTGTGGCAGCAGCCACTCTGCTTATCGGTAACCTGGGAGCCATGCGCCAGACCAACGTGAAGCGCCTTCTGGGTTACTCCTCCATTGGTCAGGCAGGTTTCATCCTCATTTTCTTCCTTCAGCTACAGGGGCCAGTTACCTTCTTCGTCTGCAAGTATCTGCTGGCCTACGCTCTGGCTACCATCGCCGCCTTCTACGCTGTGGCCATGGTGCGCACCCAGCGCGGCAGCGAAGAGATTGCAGCCTTCCGCGGCCTGGGCAAGACCAATCCCCGCACAGCCTTCCTCATCACGGTATGCTTTGCTTCTCTGGCTGGCGTTCCCCTTACCATGGGCTTCATGGTTAAGCTGTACTCCTTTGTGACGGTCATCAGCGTCATCCAGAACTGGGATGCCTTCTGCTGGTTGCTTCCCATCATGGTGGTGACCGCTGCAGCCGGCTTCTACTACTACTTCAAGGTGCTCCGCGCCATGTACTGGGAGAAGTCGCAGCCGGGTGTTCCAGCCCTGCAGGTTCCCCTGTGCACGAGCATCGTGCTGGCTCTCTGCGCCATCGCCCTGATTTATATGGGCACCATGCCGCTGCTTACGCTGGGTTAATCAGCCCCCGGCAAACCATCCTTTCGAACCCCGCGAGCAAACCTCGCGGGGTTCCTTCATTCTCACACAATCAGGCAACCGCTGGCAGCCCCGGTATCTGACGCGTTATATACTTGCATCCGGCTGCTGGTAGGGTATATAATCCCGCTATGGCGAATGTATCCCTTTCCCTCGGGGCACAATCATATGATGTGCATGTCTCCAATGGCGCGCTGGAAACCATAGGCTATCTGTGCAGCAGCGTACGGCTCCAAGGCAAGGCCGCCATCATCTCCGACTCCAATGTGGCCCCACTTTACGCAGAGCGCGTACAGCACAGCCTGGCAGAAAGCGGCTACACCACCAGCCTGCATACATTCCCCGCCGGAGAAGCCAGCAAAAACCTTAGCACCATTGAAACCCTGGCGGGCGAAATGGTAGCCGCCGGGCACGACCGCACCAGTTTCATCATAGCCCTTGGTGGCGGAGTTGTGGGCGATATGGCCGGCTTCCTGGCCAGCATCTACTACCGAGGTATCCCCTTTGTCCAGATACCCACCAGCGTCATGGCCCAGGTGGACAGCTCCGTGGGTGGCAAAACAGCCGTTGACATTGCCGCCGGCAAGAACCTCATCGGCGCCTTCCACCAGCCGCGCCTCGTCCTTATCGACCCCACCACTCTCACCACCCTCTCCCCGAGACTCCTCCGCGAAGGCATGGCCGAAATGGTTAAACACGCAGCCATCCGCAAACCCGGCATGCTGCACATCCTCCGCGAACTGGCAGATGAGATTGACCTCGGCTTCACCCTCCAGACCATCGAAAAACTTCCCGACATCATCGCCGCGAACATCGCCATCAAAGCCCGCATTGTGGAAGAAGACGAGAAGGAAACCCTCGGCATCCGAGCCTTCCTCAACCTGGGCCACACCATCGGCCACGGCATCGAGGCAGCCCTGCCCTACGGCGAACTGCTGCATGGCGAAGCCGTAAGCCTCGGGCTTCGCGCAGCGCTCTACCTCTCCCGCCGATACGCTGGCCTCAGTGCTGCTGAAGAGCGAGACCTGCTGGACACCCTGCGCGCGCTGGAACTCCCCCTCACCCTGCCGGACGAAGTCGATATAGAAAGAGCCCTGGCCCTCACCGCCAGCGACAAAAAATTCCAGAACGGAGCCATCCGCTTCGTCCTCCTCAAGCAACTCGGCTACCCCGTCCTCAGCAAGGAAATTAGCCAGCAGGATCTCCGAAGCGCAATCCAGATACTCACCACCCCCCTTAATCACTAATCCCTAATTCTCCCCATATGACTGATCCCCGTACTACACAGCTTGCTCAAAACCTCATCCGCCACTCCTGCCGCGTCCAGCCGGGAGAGCACGTGCTTCTCGAAATCATCGATGCTCCGGATGAAATCGCCATCGAACTCATCCGCGCCGTGCGCGAGGCCGGAGCCAACCCGCACATCAACCTGCGCCACGGCCGCGTCACCCGCGAGATGTTTGCCGGCGCCACCGATGACCAGTACGCCTCCATCGCCGGTTTTGAACTTGCAGAAATGCAGGCCATGGATGCCTACATCGCCATTCGCGGCGGCCACAACAGCTTTGAGAACTCCAGCGTTCCCGCAGAAAAAATGGCACTGGCCCAGAAACATATGCGCCCGGTGCACAACCACCGCGTATGCAAGACCAAATGGTGCGTGCTCCGCTGGCCAACCCCCAGCATGGCCCAGGGTGCCGGCATGAGCACCGAGGCCTTCGAGGACTTCTACTTCCGCTGCTGCCTGGCAGATTACCAGCAGCTCCGCGTAGCCATGGACAAACTGGCAGAGCGCATGATGCGCACCGACCGCGTCCGCATCATCGGTCCCGGCACAGACCTCACCTTCTCCATCAAGGGCATGCCCGCCATCCCCTGCGCTGGTGAAATGAACATCCCGGACGGCGAGGTATTCACCGCCCCCATCAAGGACAGCGTGAACGGCACCATTCACTACACCGCCCCCACCCTCTTCCAGGGCATCCCCTTCGATGGCATACGCCTCACCTTCAAGGACGGCAAAATTGTGGAGGCCCACTGCAACGGCAACGAGGAAGCCCTCAACAAGATTCTCGATACTGATGAAGGCTCCCGCTATATCGGCGAGTTCGCCCTGGGCGTGAATCCCTTCATCCTCCAGCCCATGCGCGATATCCTGTTCGACGAAAAGATTGGCGGTTCCTTCCACTTCACACCCGGCCAGGCATACGAAAACTGCGACAACGGCAACCGCTCCCAGGTGCACTGGGATATGGTCTGCATCCAGCGTGCCGACTACGGAGGCGGCGAAATCTGGTTCGACGACGAACTCATCCGTAAGGACGGTATCTTCACAGCCCCCGAACTGGCAATTCTTAATCCGCAAACAAACGCCTGATTTCCAATGAAAGACCCGAGGTATACACAGCTGGCCGACCAGGTTGTGAACTATTCTGTGCGAGTGCAGCCGGGAGAGCACGTGAACCTGCGCATGCAGGATATTCCGGATGCCATGGTTGTGGAGCTCATCCGCGCCGTACGCCGCGCTGGCGGTGTGCCGCATGTGGATATATCACACGCCTCCGTCTCCAAAGAACTTGCCCTCGGCGCCACGGATGAACAGTACGAGCTGGACGGCCGCTACCGCCTGCAGCGCGCAGAGGACATGCAAGTGCATATCTGCTTCTATGCCGATTACAACAGCTTCGAAACCGCAGATGTGCCCGGCGAGCGTATGCAGATTGTGAGCCGCCACCTCAAGCCCGCCAGCGATGTCACCTGCAACCGCCGCAAATGGACCATCCTCGCCTGGCCCACACCCAGCATGGCCCAGGCCGCCGGCATGAGCACAGAGGACTTTGAGGACTTCTACTTCCGCTGCTGCCTGGCAGACTACGCTGCCATGAAGGAGGGCATGCTGCACCTCAAGGCCCTTATGGAGGCCACCGACCGCGTGCGCATCACCGGCCCCGGTACAGACCTCAGCTTCTCCATCAAGGGGATTCCGGCCATCCCCTGCTGCGGCGATTGCAACGTGCCCGATGGGGAGGTCTACACCGCCCCGGTGAAGGACAGTATCAACGGCACCATCACCTACAACGCCCCCAGCATCTACCACGGCGTTCCCTTTGATGGCGTCCGCTTCCGCTTCGAAAACGGCAAAATCGTAGAGGCGCACTGCAACGGCAACGAGGCTGCGCTCCACAAAATCCTCGATTCCGATGCCGGCGCACGCTACATCGGTGAGTTTGCCCTCGGGCTCAATCCGCATATCCTGCGCCCCATGCGCGATATCCTCTTCGATGAGAAAATCGCCGGGTCCTTCCACCTAACCCCCGGCCAGGCATACGACGAGGCGCCCAACGGCAACCACTCCGCCGTGCACTGGGATCTCGTCTGCATTCAGCGCCCGGAATACGGCGGCGGCGAAATCTGGTTCGATGACACCCTCATCCGCAAGGATGGTCGTTTCCTTGACCCCAAACTTGCCATCTTCAACGCAAAATAAAAACGGTTGTGACGAAGAAAACCCGCGTCTGGCTTATTGCAGCAGCCTTGCTCTTTTGCGGAGCCAAGGGGGTGGAATACTTCGGCAACTGGGGAGCCTCCCAGCTGGAGTGCAACCACGTTCAACTCCCCGCAGCAACCCTGCCCGGCGCGGGTCCGCTACGCATCGCCCTGCTGGCAGATTTGCACAACAAGAAAGAGCTCTTTGCCAAATGCATCGAGCATATTACTAAAGCCCAGCCGGATCTCGTCATCCTTGGCGGTGACTTTATCATGGTCGATGAGAGATTCATGCGCACCCGCTGGGCGGTTGAAGGTCTCCGCAAACTCCGGAGCATTGCCCCGACCTATGCCATTCTCGGTAACCAGGACTACGAAAAACTTGAACAGGTTGAGCGAGTATATGCCTCAGCAGGCATACCACTCCTGCGCAACAAGTCCATCGATTGGACCACTCCCTCCGGCAGCACACTGCGCATCATCGGCCTGGGCGACTGGAACGAAGGAGATGAAACACCGGCCACCTGCATGCTGCCATTGGGCCAGGAGCAGCACCCCGTTCTCCTGCTCTCTCATGACCCCGAAAGCCGCTGGATGCTGCGCCAGTATGACTGGGATTTCATGCTCTCCGGTCACACGCACGGCGGCCAGGCAGGCAATCCCTTCACGGGGGATTTCATCTCCTTCCGCTCATCCACACCCGCGGGGCTTTATGATTTCGAGGACAACCGCCGCGTCTTTGTCACCCGCGGCGTCGGCTCCACCTACAATATGCGATTCTTCTGCCCCCCGGAGCTCAATATCATAGAGATAGGAATGCCTAAAAACTCTTCTGACTGATTTTTGAGGCTTACTCTTGCCAAGGCGGGAAAAAAATGCTAGTATGCAGCCATGAAGCCCCTTTTTACCCTTTCTCTGCTTTGCATAGCAACGCTGTCATCCTGCAGCGTATTCGAGAGTCTTTCCACCCCGGGCGAATACATGCCTATCTACCTACAGGAGCCCTCGCCTCTGGATCCCCCTGGCATGGAAGCAGTGCGTGCTGAAGCACGTGCTAAATATGTAAAGGAAGGCCTGTATGCCAACGGCGAAACGCTGGAAGTACAACAGGGTAAGGCCTACCTCTTCAACCGAAATCCCGATTATTATGAAGGAGCCAAGGGGCGTATGGTTAATGCCGCTAATGCAAAAATCATTTCCTGCGAGGGCCTGTACTACTTCGTTGAACTTGAAGACGGCAGCAAAGGATTCCTTCGCGAAACAGATTTTGTCAACCCGGTCAAGCTCGTATCCACCGCGGCGGAGTCCGACCTGCTGCCCATTGGCACCATGCCTCCCGTTGGAGATTGGGGCTCCGGCTCGCCTCAGGACGGAGACCAGACCATCATGACCAATGATTCTGGACGTGCGGTATTGGTCGTAAGCAAGAAATCCAAAAAGACTGACGAGTTCGAAGCACGCCGACGTCAGATTGAAAAGGCCCCCGATGAAAGCGGGCTTCCTACCCCGACTGCAGAACTCCCTGAGCCAGCAGGCAATAGCGAGGAATGATTTCTTCCACCTGAAAAATCCCATCCCGGCAGCCTGACTGGCTGCCGGAGCTTTTTTACCAACTCATGAGCCGCTCGTACCCTGCCCTGATTGACCAGTTCCTGCTCTACCTCGTAGCTGAGAAGGGGCGGAGTACGAATTACCGCATATCAGTTCAGCAGACACTGGAGCGATTTGCAAACTGGAGCACAGAACACCAGCTCACGCCGGAAAACATTACTGAGCCCAAGCTTGCAGAATACCACCGCTGGCTGCGCAGAGATTGCCAGCTAGCGGCATCTTCCTGCCGCATCGCCATGGTGCACCTGCGGCAATTCTTCCGTTTCCTGGCTAAAGAGAAAATACTCCCAACCAATCCGGCAGCCTTGCTGGAATGCGGCAGTGCCGGACGCCCTCTGCCTGAAATACTGGACGCAGAAACCATCAATACCCTTCTGCAAAGTATCAACCCTGCGGACATCCCCTACGGTGCGCGAGACCGCGCCATCCTCGAACTACTCTACAGCAGCGGGTTGCGCGTCACAGAACTTGTAAACCTCCGCAGCGAGCAAATCGATTGGGAGGAAAACTTCCTCCGCATCACAGGCAAGGGCAATAAAACGCGCTACGTGCCTCTGGGAGGCGTTGCAGCCAAGGCCCTGCGCAGCTACCTCCAGCATGCCCGGCACAAGCTCCTGCGCAACGGTAGACGCGCAGATACCCTCTTCCTCTCCAACCGTGGCACCAAACTCACCCGTGACCGCATTCGGCAAATCATCAAAGAACGCGCACTCGCCGCCGGAATCCCGGAAAACGTCTACCCGCACATCATGCGCCACTCCTTCGCCACCCACCTGCTCGAAAACGGCGCAGACCTCCGCGTCATTCAGGACATGCTCGGCCACGCCAGTCTCGACACCACGCAAATATACACCCACGTAGACAGCAAGAGACTCATCTCCCTGCACCAGAGCTTCCATCCCAGAGGCAGAAAATAGGTGTGCTCTCCCTTCTCACACGCCGCAAGGCGTGTTTTCATCTTTCATGCGCAAACGCACGTTTGCGTTTTCACTCGCGCCCTCAGACGCGTTTTCATTCGTTTTTGCCCCACGCGGCGCAGCCGCGTGCTCTATTCAGAACCCGCACCAGCGGGGTGACAGCCAGTAGCCCAGAGTGCAGCCGCCTTGGCGGCGAAACTCTGGGAAAGAGCAATAATTCAATTCAGAACCCCGAGCGCAGCGAGTGGGTGGCAGAGGCGGGGGCTTCTCATTTTCCAATGAACGGGGGAGCTGGTTTTCCCTGGTCTATCAGGAAAACGAAATCCTGCCCGTGCCGGGCAGGACGAAATCCATGCTTTGCATGGTCGAAATCCACACTTCGTGTGGTCGAAATCTGCAGGCTTCGCCTGCAGACGATGAAGCCCCGAAACCTTTTCGGTTTCGGGGCTTCATTTACCCTGGCAGCTATCTACTCTCGCGGGACCTGTCGTCCGACTACCATCGACGTGCTGATGTTTCACTTCCGGGTTCGGAATGGGACCGGGTGGGGCCAT
>JAGBZE010000026.1 GCA_017628435.1 Akkermansia sp. | reverse complement strand
GGCGTTTCTGTCGGAATGATACGTTCTGACAATAGAAGAAAATGCGCTATGGCTAATCAAATCGTTGACAAGCTGCGCACATAATGGTAGGTTGCTGTACGGAGATTGGTTCATTTTTTTAGCACCGTCAGTTTAGTAGCTGGCACCCCAGAACTCAATCTCCATTTTTGTTTTCTTTTTTCTTCTTAGTTTTGCTTCTCTTCCCCCGGCTTTCTTTAGAACGCTTTTTGGACAGCTATGACAAACCCCAACTTGCAGCAAATTTCCTGCTTGCCTTCTTGTAATTTTCTGATAGTATGGCAACCGAGTGCAACAAGAACAATCCATCCCCGCGCCTGATGACAACGAGCTCGAGAAGCTCGCTGCGCGCACACGGCGTAGTCTCATCATGCGGCTGGGCGATTGGAAAGACCAGCGCAGCTGGGATGAGTTCTACCGCACATACTGGCGCCTGATTTATTCTGTGGCCATTAAATCGGGGCTCCGCGAAGACGAAGCCTGGGATGTGGTGCAGGAGACAGTGCTCACCATTGCCAAGCAGAGCCTGCGCAATGCCTATGACCCGGAGCGCGGTTCGTTCAAGATGTGGCTGTGGAATGTGACCCGCTGGCGCATCAATGACCAGTTCCGCCAGCGCGGCAAGGCCCCCCTGCCCGCTACCGCCGGTGAGAATCCCGGCCAGACCACACGGGAACCGGTCGACAATGTGCCGGATACCTCCGGTAACAATTTCTCCGAAATCTGGGAGCGCGAGTGGCAGGAAAATGTGATGAAAGCGGCGCTGGAGCGCGTGAAGATGCGTGTTTCGCCCCGCCAGTTCCAGATTTTTGAGTGCAACGTGCTCCAGGGCATGAACGCCACAGATGTGCGCCGCCTCCTCGGCGTTAGCATGACTCAGGTCTACCTGGCCAAGCACCGCGTGGGCAGCGTGCTGAAAAAGGAGATTGAATATATACGCGCGCAGGAAAAGTGATTCTAAATTACGAATTACGATTTACGAATTACGAAGTAGAAATTTCCTGCCCGTTTCCGGGCAGCCCCTTAAATCTCGCGGACATCGTCCGCGAAATTCTCTCTGCGCCAGCAGAAATTCTCTCGCCCGCCAGGGCGAAATTCTCTCTGCGCAGCAGAAATTCTCTCTGCCCGACAGGGCAGATGAAAAAACGAATTACGAATTTTCATTTCTTTGCGCGGCCGCCAGGCTGCGCACTAACTGCTTATTCTGCATTCTGCGTTCTGAAATCAGCATTCCACCATACCGCCTGCGGCGGTATGAACGCGGCAGTTTGTGCAGCATGAATGACACAGGCGGTGGGTTTTCGTGCTTGCAACGGTGGAGGAAAAGCGTAGAATAGCCGCATTAGCACGTTTTCATCATGACCGCACTCGAATTCATCCGCAAAAACTCACTTCTCGTACTCATCGTGGTAGCCGGCGTTGGCCTTGGTCTGCTGATGATGGACTACGGCGATCGTGGCAGTATGTTTGTAAAAGACTACTACATTCAGGTGAATGGCACCGGATACTCCTATCCGGAAACAGCCGCCCTGGGTGAGAATGGACAGAGCTATGTGCAGTCCCTGCACAACACGACCAGCGCCAAGATGCGCGAGATGTTCGACAAGAACGAGAACGAGGAGCTCGATGAGACGGAAATGGCCGCGCTGCAGGCCTGGGCTGCCGAGCACCCGGAATATGACCGCTTCGTGCAGTTCCTGAGCAGCATTTACCAGAGCTGGAGCTATGGATTCGCAGATGACGGTGCTGTGAACATTGCTGTGAACCGTGCTGTGATTCAGGAGCAGGCTCAGGAGATGGGTATCTACCCCTCCAAGGAGCAGATTGATACCTACCTGCAGGCTATGCCTGTTTTCAAGAAGGCCGACGGCAGCTTTGACCAGGAGCTTTACCAGCGCATGACCGGCTTCCGCAACGGTGCTGCCAACAACCAGCAGGAAAAAGCCTTCCGCAGCGTGATTGCCGACATGATGGTGTGGGAAGCAATCGGCGACCTGATGACCAGCGGTCTGCAGATGCAGAACCAGAACGCCGGAGAGCTGGTAGACGTTCAGTACCAGCAGCTTCGCGGCAAGACCGCCTGGCTTGCCAAGGACAGGCTGCCCGCCCCCGCTGCCGCAACAGAGGAGGAAATCAAGGCTTTCTGGGAACAGAACAAGGATAATTACAAGAGCGCCGAGCGCCGTATCGTTTCTGTATATACCCTCAGCCCAGGAGAAGGCTCCAGCCTGGAGGCGCTCATGGCTACGGCTGATACGCTGATGCAGGATCTCTCTCAGGCCAATGGCAAGGGCTTTGACGACAAACTCGCCGCCGCCGCAGAAAACCCTGAGAATGAGCCTTTTACCTACCTGAACAACGATAACAGGAGCCACATTACCACGGCTCTGGGCACGCGCGAGGCCGCCCCCGCCGAGCTGCTGGTTCAGGTAGAGCACAACGGCGCTACCACCACACTGGCAGATATTGCTTTCAACGAGGTGGAGACCGCCCCCGCCGTGGCTGAATTCGAGGCAGCCCGGAATGCCGGCAAGGATGATGAGCTGGCAACTATCCGCCAGGTGCGCGGCTACTTCCCCACGCATGATGGCAAAATTGCGTTCATTCGCGTGGAAGCCATTGAAGAACCTACAGTTCTGAGTTATGAGGAAGCTAAGGCCGCCGCCGCTGCCGACCTGCAGAAGGAGCGCGTGGACAATGCGCTGACGGATGCCTCCAACAAGCTTTACGAGGAAATGACCAAGGCTTGTGAGGAGAACGGCATTGATGCCGCCTTTGCCAAGGCTGCTGAGGCAGGCGCCATTGTAGAGGATTTCGGCCCGGTTGGTCTGGGTATTTCCCATAAGGGCCTCCCCATGGGACTTGAGGTTCAGTCACTTATCCTTGTTCCCAATGGCAAACTTGCCCCGATGGTATCGCTGAACGGCGGCGCCCGCATCACGGGTGTGACGGGGCGCACGGTGGAGAACAGCGCCCAGTACACAGCCATGAAGTCCTTCATGTACATTCCGTCCATGAACATGCGTTTGCGCGGCGAAGTGCTGCTCGACTGGTTGCACGATGCCTATAACCGCTACAACGTCAAGCTTTCCGAACATATCAAACTGAATAATCAATAAACATAGAACTCACGATTCGTTATGGCCCTGCCTGCACAATCCACATCCATCGTGGGCAATGAGGCCTGCGAACGTTTCAGCTTCTATGGCATGCGAAGCATCCTTGTCGCGTACATGACGGGGATGCTTCTCATGTCTAAAAATGAGGCAACTGAGGTGGTTCACCTCTTTATAGCGGGCACTTACCTGCTCCCGCTGCTGGGAGCCTGGCTCGCAGATCATTTCCTTGGCCGCTACCGGACGATTATTTCCATTTCGCTGATTTACTGCCTTGGTAATTTCATTCTGGCCATGGCAGATTTCGCCGGCGATGTCGAAACCCGCAAGTGGATTCTCTTTACGGGCTTGATTATCATAGCCATAGGTTCCGGCGGCATCAAGCCGTGTGTATCAGCCTTTGTGGGTGACCAGGTGCCGGAGGAGGAGAAAAACGGGGCCACCATGACGCGGCTCTACGCTGCATTCTACTGGTCCATCAACCTGGGCTCCTTCTTCTCTTTCCTGGTGAGTCCCTGGGTACGCCAGAATTGGGGATACAGCTGGGCATTTGGTATTCCCGGCATTTTCATGGCGCTCGCCACGCTCATTTTCTGGCTGGGTCGTCACAAATACGCACATGTGGCGCCCACTCAACCGGAATTCCTGCATGCACTCTGCTGCCGCATCTTCCAGGGAGCGGCGCGCGCATGCGAACGCTTTGGTGGTGAATCAGTTGCACGCGCCACGAATACTGCTATCGGCATTGCCGCCTTTGTGGTGATTGCCCCCATCGTGGTGCTGCTGGGCAGTTGGGCACATGATGGCGGAGCCAGAATTGCAGCTCTAAGTGGAGCCAGCGAAACGGCAACCGCTCTCATCGGTGTACTGACACTGATTCTTTACGTCATTGCGCTTCTTCTTGCAGCGCTGAAACTTGCAGCCTCCACCGGCATGAAGGGCTTCCTCGGCGTATTGGGTTGCATGATATTTGAATCCAAAGAGGAAATAAACAAGCGTTTTACCGAAAGCGAAAAGAGAGGCGTGCGTAACCTGGTTCGCGTGCTCATTGTCTTCCTCATGATTATTCCCTTCTGGAGTCTCTATGACCAGACCGCATCCTCCTGGGTGCTGCAAGGCAAGATGATGCAGAGCATTGATTTGAGCTGGGGAGGTGTTAAGTTCAGCTTTGGTGCAGAAGAGATGCAGAGCTTTAACCCGTTGCTCATCATGACCTTCGTACCTTTAGTCACCCTATTTGTATACCCGCATATCGGCCGCTGGGCAGCCCCGCTCAAGCGCATGGGTCTGGGTATTCTGATGGCCGGTATTGCCTACGGCGCCGTGGCTGCACTGCAGCAGCGTATTGACACCGGCGCGCAGCTCAGCATCCTCTGGCAGTGCATTCCGTACTTCCTGCTCACGCTCTCTGAGATTCTGGTGAGCACCACCGGGCTTGAATACGCCTACACAGCCGCCGGCAAGAACCTGAAGAGTATCGTTTCCAGCTTCTGGCTGCTTACCAGCACGCTGGGCAACCTGCTTGTGGTATTCCTCACCACCCTGGTGGATGACCCCGCAAGCGTGCAGGCCTTTGTGCTGTACGGCTGCATGTCTATCCTGGTGGGCATTGTGTTCCTTTTCGTGACCACGCGCCAGCGTTTTGCCGCCGAGGTGGAAGAGGATTAACACCGTTTTCCCGGTATCCATACACCAGAAAAGCCCGATTGAAGAATCGGGCTTTTCTGCGTTCT
>JAGBZE010000025.1 GCA_017628435.1 Akkermansia sp. | reverse complement strand
TTTGGGCAGAGTGATGCGCAGAACTTGCGGGGTGGGGGCGGCGCCGCGCTTCCACACCAGGCTGCGGGCGGAAAGCCGGATTGCCTGCGGCACGCGGAATTGCATGCGCAGGGTCACCTCCTTGCCATCGGCTGTTTCGGCGGCGATTGTTTTTTCCACATCCTGGTCAAAGGTGTGGGTGTCTACCACAGCGGTGAGTCTGGTACCCTTTACCTGTACCTTGGTGCAGTCGCAGTGCGGCTCTGCTTCCTCAATTTCTTCCCCGGTGGTTTCAAAGACAACCGTGGTCTGTTTCTGCCCGAACTTAAGCGGCACCACCTGAGTGGGGTCCTTGAATGCCGCCAGGGCGGGCAGGGTGCAGAGCAGGGGGAGAAGAATCTTTTTCATGATGCTTAGTCTTTTTTCGGCTCCTCATTCTTCATGAAGAAGCTGGAGATGACGAAAAGCGCGGCGGCGATGCACACGCAGGAGTCTGCCACATTGAAGGAGGGCCAGTGATAGCCCATGGGGAACATCTCCGTCTTAATCCAGGGGAAGGAGAAGTCCAGGAAGTCCACCACGTAACCACTCATCAGGTTGGTGAAGAATCCCTTATTCTCTGCACCGGGGATGAAGAAGCCCTGCAGCAGGCGGTCGGTCATGTTGCCGAGGATGCCGGTGGTGATGAGTGCCCAGGCTACGCGCAGGCCGCGGGTGGAGAAAAAGCCCTTGCGGAACAAGCGGTAGAACCACACCAGAGCTACAATCTGGATGCAGAGGAAGACGAAGGGTGCCCACACCGTGCCGTGACCGGTGCCGAAGGCCACGCCGGTGTTGTGCACGCGCACGAGGCAGAAGTTCATGAACTCGCTCCCGCTGATAACAGGGATAATTCTGGTGCAGTAGGAGTGCACCCAGTTATAGGGGAAGTTCAGCACTACGGCCCATTTGGTAGCCTGGTCCAGGGCGTAGAGTGCAACGATGAGGATGATGAGCCAGATAGAAACGCGGCGGGGCATGGTATGTGTGATATGGGATGAAGACAGGCGCGCTCCTGTGAGGGGAGTGCGCCTGTCCGGGATTAGTTAAGGTTTTAGATATCAGGCCATGACGGCGGCGCAGCGTTCGCAGAGTCCGTCCTCATTCACGGCGGGCTCGTAGCGGCGGCAGCGGGGGCACATGGCGTGCGGGGTCATGGCGGCGGTGGCGGCCAGCTCGGCGCCGGTGGCTACCTCCAGGTCAGCCACGATGAAGAACTCCTTGGCGAACTGCTTGTCCTGCAGCAGGGCGAGCACGGCGGAATCCTCCGTGGCGGGCACGGTGAGAGAAACGGCGGCTTCGTTGTTCTTCTTGAAGGCCTTGGCCTTGATCTGGGCTTCGATGGCTACCTGAATCACGCTCTTGATCTGCTGCAGGCGGTCGAAGGTGGCGGTGAGGCCGGCATCGAATGCGGGGTCGGCGGTGGGGAAGTCCTGCTCGTGCACGGAACCGGCGTTGCCGGCGTGCTCCCAGGCTTCGTCGCAGGTGTAGGCCAGCACGGGGGCCAGCAGCTTCACCAGCACATCGAACACGCGGGCAATGGCAAACTGCTTGCTGATGCGGTGCGGGGAGTCCGCGGCATCGCAGTACAGGCTGTCCTTGGTCATGTCGATGTAGAGGGCAGAGAGGTCATTGGTGCAGAACTGGTTGATGGCCATGAACACCTTGCGGAATTCGTAGCCCTCGTAGGCAGCGCGCACTTCGCGGATGAGGGTGTTGGTGCGCTCCAGAATCCAGGCATCGGTGGCATCCAGCTTCTCGGGCTGCTCGCCGTTGTAGCCCTTCAGGTTGGCCAGAAGAATGCGCAGGGTGTTGCGCAGGCGGCGGTAGGGGTCGGTAATCTGCTTGAACAGGTCCTCACCGAAGGGAACTTCGTTCTGCCAGTCTACGCTGCTCACCCACAGACGCACGATGTCTGCGCCGTACTTCTCGTAGAAGTACTTGGCATTGGTGGGCTTGGTGTAGGTGCCCTGGGCGCTCTTGGAGAGCTTGGAGCGGTCCTGGTTTACCACGAAGGCGTGGGTGAGCACCTTCTTGTAAGGTGCAGCATTGCGCCAGGCGCAGGAGAGCATGAGGGAGCTCTGGAACCATCCGCGGTGCTGGTCGGTGGCTTCCAGGTACACATCGCAGGGGGCGCAGAGCTCGGGGTGGCGCTCCAGCACGGCCACGTGAGAGCAGCCGGAGTCAATCCACACGTCGAGGGTGTCCTTGCCCTTCTTGAGGTTGGTGGGCAGGCCCAGCTTCTCGCAAAGCTGTTCGCTGGTGAGCTCGAACCAGATGTTGGTGCCGTGCTCGGCCACCAGGTCGGCCACCTTGTTCACGATGCCGGCATCCAGCACAGGCTGGTCGTTCTCATCGAAGAACACGGGCAGCGGCACACCCCAGGTGCGCTGGCGGGAGATGCACCAGTCCGGGCGGGCTTCTACGGTGCTGTAAATGCGGTTGCGGCCCCAGGCGGGCATCCACTCGGTCTTGTCAATCTGCTCCAGTGCCACGGGGCGCAGCTTCTCCATGCTGATGAAGAACTGCTTCACGGCGCGGAAGATGATGGGGGTCTTGGAGCGCCAGCAGTGCGGGTACTGGTGGGTGAATTCCTCGCGGGCCAGCAGGCGGTTACCTTCCACCAGCAGGGTGATGATATCCTCGTTGCTCTGGAAGACATGCTTGCCCACCAGGTGGGGCAGGCCGCATTCGGCGGTGTAGTTGCCATCGTCATCCACAGGGGAGAGCACGGGCAGACCATAGGCCATACCGGCAATGTAGTCATCTGCACCGTGGCCGGGGGCAATGTGCACAGCACCCGTACCAGCATCGGTGGTCACATAAGAGGCATTGATGATGAGGGATTCGCGGTTCAGGAAGGGGTGGCGGGCGGTGCGCTTCTCCAGCTCGCTGCCCTTGAAGGTGGCCAGTTCTTCTACGAGAGTCCAGCCGGTCTTGGCGGAAACGGTCTCGATGAGCTCACGCACGATGATGAACTTGCGCTCGGCGCCATCCTTAGCGTAGCGGCCTACCACATAGGTGAAATCCGGGTTCAGGGCGATGGCCAGGTTGCTGGGCAGGGTCCAGGGTGTGGTGGTCCAGATGACCATTTCGCATCCCTCTATGCCGCATACGGCACCATCCATTTCAAAGCCGACATAGATGGCAGTGGAGGTGTCCTCCATGTATTCCACCTCGGCTTCTGCCAGGGCGGTGTGGTGGGCATAGCTCCACTGCACCGGCTTCATGGACTGGTACACAGCGCCGCTTTCCACCAGCTTGGCAAACACGCGGAGGATATCGGCCTCGTACTTGGGCTCCATGGTGATGTAGGGGTTGAACCAGTCACCGAACACGCCGAGACGGCGGAAGGAAACGCGCTGCTGGTCAATGAAGCCCAGGGCGAACTCGGTGCAGCGGCGGCGGATTTCGGCGGGTTCCAGGCCCTGGAACTCCTTGACGACCTTGGCCTCAATGGGCAGGCCGTGGCAGTCCCAACCGGGAATAAAGGGGGCATAATACCCAGCCATGGTCTTGCTCTTCACGATGAGGTCCTTGAGCACCTTGTTCAGGGCGGTGCCCATGTGCACATCGCCGTTGGCGAAGGGAGGACCGTCGTGCAGCACGAAACGGGGGGCATTCTGCGCCTTACGGCGCGTTATAATTCGCTCATAAAGCTTCTCATTCTCCCATTTCTCCAGACGCGCCGGCTCCTTGGTCGTGAGATCACCACGCATGGGGAACGTGGTATCCGGCAGGAAGATGGTGTCTTTGTAGCTCTTGGCGTTTGTGGTCATACGCGCGCCATTCTACGCGCTTTTCCACCAAAAGTCAACACGTAAAAGAGGGAGGCGGCCAAAGTGTGAACCTTGGCCGCCTGAAAAGTGATTTTCCTTATTCTTCGTCTTCGTCGAGGAAGTCGTCGTCTTCGTCA
>JAGBZE010000003.1 GCA_017628435.1 Akkermansia sp. | reverse complement strand
GGCATGGTAACCACATCCTCACCATTGAACAGAATCTGCCCACCCGTAATGTGCCCGGTTGGCTGAGGAAGCAGACGAACCAGACTCATCGCCGTCACGCTCTTGCCGCATCCGCTTTCGCCCACAATACCCACACAGGAGCCGCGCGGAATCGTGAAGCTGATATCATCCACAGCGGTGGAGAGCCCCCGCTCTGTTTCGAACGCGACAGACAGATTCTTGACTTCCAGCAGATTACCGATACTCATAACGCAACAGCCGGCTCGGGCGGCAATGAAATTTCCAAGTCCTCCTCGGGGAACGATTCGCCAGAGCTGCGCACGCGAAGCGTTTCCTCCTTCATCTTTTCATCAATCCAGTACAGATGACTATCCAACGGGTCGTAATACCGGGGCGGACAGAATCTGCACTCCGGTTCATCCGGCCAGCGCACCCAACGCCACTGGGCAAAACGCCAGTACGAGGTGGTCCACCCCGGAACCCAAGCCAACGTATTGGCAATCAGCTGCTGCACATGGTGATGCGCCGCCACTGCCTCGCCCTCTGTAGCTGCAGCCTTGCAGGCAAGAATGGCTCTGTCCAGCATAGGAGAACTGGTTGCCGTGATATTCGTGGTTCCGGTCATGGGCGTGCCATCCGGGTTATAGGCGTATGATGAATCAAAGAAGGGAGCAGGATCCGGCAGTGGGGGCGAGAAGCCCCATGAGAAAATAGCGGCCTGATACTTCTTGGCCTTCACCCGGGCATACAGCACCGTATCATCCGACTGCTCCATGCGCAGGTCCAGACCACAACGGGCAGCTTCCTCACGCAGGATGTTCATGCAATTTGAATAGAGCGGGTCAATACGGCTGCTCATGACCACCTGCAGACGCGTGCCGTCCGGTTTGCATAGAATGCCATCCGGGCCTTCCTCCGTATAACCGGCACGGGCAAAGCATTCGCGAGCCTTGGCAGGGGAATACGGCAGCGCCTTGATGGTCTCATCCGTATACTGCCCAAATCCGGAAAAGTAGGCTCCCAAGCGGGAATAATCTCCACGGAACACTGTGTCCAGCACCTGCTGCACGTTCAATGCATAGTGGAAACCGCGGCGCATAGTCTTGTCATTGAACGGCGGCTGAGAGCAATTCAGATGAAAGCCAAAACAGTTACGCGGCCAGATATTGCTGAAATGCACGCGCTGAATCAACCCACGGTGCACTGGTTCAATCTCAAGCCCCTCGTACCAGATATCCGCCTCGCGGGCATTGAAAACATCCAGTTCACCAAGGCGGAAAAGCTCGCGCATCTTCGTGTTCTCAGACACAAACTGGTAGACGATATGATCCACATTGCAGGAATATCGGGTATAGCGGCGCTCAGCAGCCCACCAGTTCGGCACACGCACCAGGCTCACCTGCCGTCCCATAACCACCCCATAAGGATTCACCGTATAGCCACCGGTGGTGGGGGCTACGCGCCAGAGATAGCGAGTGGGATAATCCGGCCCGAATTCGGCATAAAAACTGGTACAGCTGGGTGGCAGCGATGCATAAAAAGGAGCATACGGACGCGCCGAGGCCAGCGTAACAGCCAGGTACTGATTACCATACACAGCAATACGAGAGAACTGCCCCATGTAGTAATCGTTGTAGAAAGGCTCCGCCGCATGCGGAGAGGTACGGACAAAGAGCGAGGTGATGAAATCGCGCGTTGTCAGGCGGGAACCGTCGGAAAAGCGGGCATTATCATCAATGTGAAAATACACCGTGCGCCCATCGCGCGAAACGGCCCAGCGGTCGGCAGTGCCTGGTATCAACTTACCGGTGCCGGGATGCAGGCGAATGAGCGGCAGGTCAATATCATCGTACAGATAACGACGGAAAGCATTATTACTGTTAGGTCCGAACACACGGAAAGTGCTGGGAAAGGAACGCTGAATAGCCAGGCGAAGCGTACCGCCTTTCTCAGCCTTCGGACTACCGAGCTCCGGCTGGTCCTGACCATCATGCCACTCAAGATCCTCCGGCAGTTGATTCTCGCGCAGGAAGACCAGGTAATCCCCCTGTCCCTTGCGGCTGCTCAGGGCAACGAGATTCCGCCATGCATTCTGAAAACGGGTGCGGGAAGTCTGCTGCTTAACCGAACCGGGAGCAGAAGTCAGGCATTGCAGCAGGGCGGCTTCGCATTCCTGGCGAGTTTCATGCAGCCGAGCCTCCACATAATCGCGCACCTTGGCATTCCAGCGTTCCGGGAAACCGGCAAAACCGGGCGGCATATGCCAACGCTTCGTGTATGTCGGCACCGGGTCTGACTCCGCAAAGCCCAGCGGCATGGTCAAATCTGAAGGATGCTGCCACTCCAATCCGAGGGCTGCGCCATCGTCATCGCAGGAACTCAATACCAGACACCCCAGCAGCACAGCCGCGCTGAGCACCACATGTCTCCATTTTCTGAAAATTGATACCTGCATCTTTATTCGTAGTAGCTATGGCGGCGGGGGTCACACGCCTCGCGAATCGATTCTCCAATAAATGTCACCACCAGCAAGGTGCCCACCAGCGCAAAGAAGGCACTGGAAACCACCCAGGGAGACGAAAGCTTTGACAAGCCATCATTCAACAGACGCCCCCAGCTGGCATACGTATCCGGCAACCCGAAGCCCAGGTAATCCAGCGAGGCCAGCGACAGAATGACACCAGCCACACTGAACGGCACAAGAGTGACCACAATGCCTCGCAGGTTGGGCAGAATATGCTGCCAGAGAATATGCACAGTACCAGCCCCCATGACCTTGGCCGCAGCCACATAATCACGAGTCTTTTCCTTCATGGTGGCTGTGCGCACCAGGTAGGTCATATGCATCCACCCGAACATGGCAAGCAAGCTCAGAATCAGGAACAGACCGCGCATCTCCAGTGGCACGAAATCAGCCACAATCATCACCACAAACAGGAAAGGAAGCTGGGAGATAATTTCAATGATGCGCTGGGTAATCAAATCAAAACGCCCGCCGAAATACCCCATCAGCATACCCATGGTAAGGCCAATGAAATAAATAACAGGCAGATAGAGCAAAGCCGCCTTAATGTTCACCTGCAGTCCGCCATACAGGTATGCCAGAATATCCGCTCCCTGGCTGTTGGTGCCCAGCAAATGCCCACCCGTGAATGGAGGTGCCGGATGATAATACACCTTGCACTCTGTACCAGCCTTGGTCAGTGCCAGGAAATCGGCTGCCTGCTTGGGCCCGCGGTAATGTTCCTCCACCAGTTCGCCGGCACGGTAAGTAGCAGAGTACACTTCTGTACGGTTGCGCAGCCAGCCCTGCACATGACCGTCCGGCACGCCCTTGCGGTAACGCTGGCGCAGGTGCATCTGGCCATCCTTGTACAATCGGCAGGCAAGACCATTATAGGGACTGCCATCCGTATCGCACAGCACACCATCATTCCACTCCAGCTGCTCCGAGGGGAACGGTGCGGCATCCATCGTCGGGTCATACGGCACCAGCGGCATGATGACCAGCTGCGGCCACCCCGGCTGGCCACTGCGCTCTTTCAGGACGCGATAGTCCGCCTCTGCCTGAGCCTCTGCCCCGGTAAGTCCGAAAGTATTGCCGGGCAGCACCGCTCGTGTCAGCGCCGGGCTGTACCAGTTACCATCATGCACCACAAGCAGGGCCCGCTTACCCACCAGACACTGGTCCATGGCAGCCAGCAAAAGAATAACACCAAAGGTGATCAGCGACCAGTATCCGCGTTTAATCTTCTTGAAGCGCTCTACCCGCTTGGCGTATTTCGGGGGAAGGCGCAGACTGGAGCTGCGGCGCACCAGCAGATACAGACCACAACACATCAGCACGCCCATGCAAAGCCAGCCGAACCAATGCACCTTGCCCTCCACTGCCAGGAACGGCGACAGCGACTCATCCGCCTGCAGAATCGGCATCTCGCGGCTGACAGTAAAGGGCCAGGAAAGCGTGGGCAGCAGCCAGCCATTCAACTCGCCCAACGTCCCGAGCAGGGAAGCGAGAATAAACAGCAACGCTATGAGAGTCTTGGACATGTATTAATCAAATCGTACACGGGGGTCAACCAATGCCACCAGCAGGTCAGACAGAAGATTGCCGAGGATAATGAGAACGGACGTAAGCAGCAGGGTACCCATAATCAGCGAATAGTCCTTATCCAGGAGCGCCTGGAAGCTCAGCATGCCAAAGCCCTGAATATCAAACACACGCTCAATCAGAATGGAACCGCCCACCACCGCGCAGATAACATTGCCAAATGTGGATACGATGGGTATGAATGAGTTGCGGAACGCGTGCCGCCACACAGCACGGCGGAACGACACCCCTTTGGAAACAGCTGTGCGCACATAGTCTGCCGCAAGGTGCTCCATCAGGTTATTCTTCATCATCATGGTAGTCACTGCAAAAGTGGAAACCACATAGCAGGAAAGCGGAAGAATTGTGTGCATCACCAGATCCTTAATCTGATCCTTGAATGACATCCATTCAAACCCGGGACTCACCAGACCATACAGCGGAAACCACTCCAGGCGGGCCCCCAGGTACACCAGCAGCACAGCCCCCAACGCAAAGCCCGGCACTGCATAGCCCATGAAAATGAGAATACTGCTCAGGCTGTCAAACATGCTTCGGTGCCACAATGCCTTTAACACCCCCAGCGGCACACTGACCACATAGGTGATGAAAGCACCCAGCAGACCAAAGTACAGAGAAACAGGCAGACGGTCCATCATCATGCGCACCACCGGCTCGTTGTACTTGTACGAAAGCCCCAGATTTCCCTGCAGCACCCCCTGGAACGCACGGCGACTGGCCACGGCGCGCCAGCGGCGGCAGGCCGGGGTCTTTGCCAGGGCTGCAATTTCGCTTTCCTTCGTCACCCCCTGGCGCTTAGCCAGACGACGCGCCCGAGCCTCCGGAGATTCCAGCACAACCTGCCAGCCCTCCTCCTGCATCCACTCCGGGGCCAGATACTGAGGCACATCACCCTCGCGGGTTACCGCCAATGCGGCGGAGTGACCGCTGGCTGAGACCACCGTTATAGTAGCCACCCCATCAGCATTAAATTCAGCCTTGGCAATCTCCACAGACTGCGGCAGCACGCCCAGCCACTGCAGATACGCCTTCCACATAGGCTCCTGCAGGTTAAACAATTCCTCCAGGCGCTCCATGTCATCATTCCCCAGGCGGGCGTTTGTCTGCCCTGCCACTTTATCGCCACTCAACGCACCAATAGCCTGCTCCTGCAGCATGCGCTCCACTGGACCGCCCGGCACCATGCGAGTCAGAAAAAACACCAGAAAAGTGATGCCTATCAAGGTAATGGGCATCAGCAACAGGCGTTTGAGGATATAATTTCGCATGAACTCCCGCCATTCTACTCTTTTCCTCCCGGGCTTGCAAGTTTTCATTACGCCCACATCGCACATTTTTCGCGCGAGCGCGATGCAGAAAAACGAAAGGGCGACCTGCTTATCAGGTCACCCCTCACCTCTCATACAAAACTGAGTACCCCCTCGCGGACTCGAACCGCGGACAAATTGATTAAGAGTCAACTGCTCTACCAACTGAGCTAAGGAGGCATTTGCTCACCCGGCTGCTCACAGACTGATACCCCCTCGCGGACTCGAACCGCGGACAAATTGATTAAGAGTCAACTGCTCTACCAACTGAGCTAAGGAGGCATTATGTCTGTGAGCACCCTGCATCTACCTTTCCACTAGGGGGAAGCCGCTGGTCAGATTTGAACTGACGACCCACGCATTACGAATGCGTTGCTCTACCCCTGAGCTACAGCGGCAGATGCTGTGTGCGGCG
>JAGBZE010000002.1 GCA_017628435.1 Akkermansia sp. | reverse complement strand
TCAATGTGGGCGGCGGCTGTATCTTCAGCAACTTCCGGCATGATGCCGGCGAAATCCGCATGCCCTGGCAGGGCGAGCTCATCCCCACCGGTCGCAACAAACTCGGCTGCACCATCGGCGACCACGCCCGTATCGGCTGCAAATGCGTTATCCTCCCCGGCCGCGTCATCCCGCCCGGCACCCACACCTACCCCGGCAGCGTCATTAAATAAGCTGTCCCGATGAGCGGCTTTCGGGAAAAAGTTGGATACGCTCCAACTTTTAGGCACAATATACTTGAAACATGGGGCGGAATATGGTAAAGAAAAAGTGTCTATGAAAAAACTTCTTTCCATTGCCAGCATTCTGGCCGTTCTTGCCGGCACGGCTTCCGCAGCTCCGTACTACCTGCCCGCACCGCAGGGCGGCGCGCTGACCCCCTACGATATGCAGCCCGTCTACGCCATCGATGCGATTTACTCCATCGGTGATGACGAAATGATCGACACATGGGGTGTACGCGGCAGCTTCAACCTGTACAACGATGCAGAGGGCGCTTTCCGCCACCAGTTCAGCCTCAGCGCAGGTTATGAAATCGGCGATCAGGCCGTACATGGCTCTGATGTTGAGGTATGGCAGGCTCCCCTTCTGGCCGGCTATGACCTGAACATCGAGCTGATTGACGATGTATTCCTGACCGTGGGCGCCAAGGGTGGTTACACCCTGGGTGAGTTTGAGGTGGACACCGTTGCCAACAACTTCAACGGCTTCACCTTCCGCGCAGGCGGCGGCTTCAAGGTACAGTGCAGCGAGAGCACCTATGTGCGCGTGGGCTACGAGTTCGGTCGCTCCTACATTCACGAAAAGGGCGCCAGCACCTTCGGCCAGCACGTCATCTCCCACGGCGTAGGCTGCCAGTTCTGATAAAGCAACCCCATTTCCCTTTCTGCATCAGGTTTCCCCACCCGGGAAACCTGATTTTTTACAGCCGTTTTCGCCCACCTTACCGGGCATCACAATATACAACCGCGCAGGCAAGCAAACGCGCCGGCAAGCCATCACAGGCTGCCGGCGCGGATAAGAGAAGAATCTGCTCTTACGCAACTTAATTCGCCGGAATGACGTCCAGCTCTGCTACGGCGGCGGAATCACCGCCATCATGGGCGGAGAGGGCTACGAGACGAATGTAGCGAGCATGCACCGGGGTGAAGAAGATGGCTTCCTGAAGCTCAGCATTGTTACTGAACGCTCCACGAGCCACGGGTTCGCCCCAGTTCTTACCGTCATTGCTCACATAGACCTCATAATCCTTCACACGGCCCTGCGGCGAGGGAGCTCCGCGATAGAGCATACCACGCAGGTGGCGATCACCGCCGAGGTTGATACGGATATCATGCGGGAAACTGGCCATCGTTACACCCTTCATGGTGTGCCAGTACGTATCCGGATTGCCATCCAGCACATTGGCTGCAGGGCCTTCACCGGGCAGATCTGAGCTCACATAGTTGATGGAGAAGAAAGCATAGGGCGGATACTCACCCACCACGCTTTCCACCATAGGCTTCACCTCTGCCACGGCAGCATAGGACTCACCCTTGGTGATGGGCTCCAGGCAGACCATCTTGAAGAAGCGTGCCGTGCGGGGTTCCGGCAGCTGCACCTTCTGCTCAGTGTCTTCATCTGCCATCTCCAGCACACAATCCGGTGTTGCGGGCCAGTTCACCCCATCTGCAGAGAGGTAGAAGGCCACCTTACCCACACGGGAGGACGAGCGCCCCTGGCGCGGCGTCACGGTGAACCCGCGCAGTTTCGACTCTACCCCCATATTGATGACCACATCATGCGGATAGCCGGCCACCGGCTCGCGCCAGCGCGAGTGCCAGTAGGTATCGCGGCGGCCATCGATGAGGCTCCAGGGAGACTCACTGCGACCGGCGGACGAGGAGCAGGAAACCACACGCATGAGCTTATCAGGCTGCCAGGTGGTGAAGTGCTGGTAAGTGGAGGCGGAGTTCAGGCAGCCGGGGCTGGATGCGTATGCACGCACGTAGCCATCCTCACGCTGAAGGAAGGGGCCGGTGTAATCCATGGTGGAGCCATCAGGCAGCGTGATTTCGATAGCAGCATCACGCGTAGCGCAAGAGGCTGTGACATAGCCCATGGAATCGCGGGTAATCGTCACAGCGCTGGTCAGCGGCAGCACCTCGCGCCCCACTTCCTCCGGCTGCTGGCCCAGACGAATGGGACGCAGGGAGAACGCAAAGGTGGTGGAACCGGACAGCGGAATATCACGATCCAGCGGGCGCGGACCACAGGCTGCACCACCCAGACCAAGGGTAATAGCATCGACATTCAGTACCGTACAGCCGGCAGACTTCACCTCCTCCGGATGAGCCGCATTGAAAATATCCTGCGCAGTGTAAGGCAACGCAGAGAAGTTGAGGGAGCGGTCTTGCGCGGCAGAGACCATGAGACCCACACCATCAGCATCCGTCACCGCCACCCAGGAGGTATCCATGCGATTACCCATTTCCATGGGGAAGGGGTAGCGCTCCACCATATCCTGCACCTTCAGGTTATAGATACCGATGGGAGCACCGGCCTTGCGGTCAGGATAGTTCTCACCGGGACCGCGACCAAACCAGCGCACGTTATTATAACGCTCCGGCAGGTTGAGGCTGTACCCCAGGCGCGGCAGCACAATCTTCTCACCCGAAGAAACGATACCGGCCTGCACACTCACCTGGCCATCCGGCAGAATGGTGTACACCAGCTGGGTGATAAAGTGGAAATCCTTCTCACCGATGGGACCAAGGTCTTCACTCTCCAACGTGCCGTTATCATAGCGGCGAGCGTCG
>JAGBZE010000024.1 GCA_017628435.1 Akkermansia sp. | reverse complement strand
GGGAGAAGATGTCGAAATCAGCGTTGATGCCGGAGCCTGTTTTGCCCTTGTCATCCTCAGCCTCGCAGCCCAGGCGGTAACGGTACGGCTTGCCCCAGGGATCTATCACCACGAGCACCTTACGCTTGCCCTTTTCCCTGGTGCGGATGGTGGCACGCAGTACGGGGATGCCTTCACCCTGCTCAGCCGCCTTCGGGTTCTTGATGATGTTGAAGCTGGGGCAGTAGGGCATGCGGGTCACGCCGTTCTCATCATCGGGTTCGCCATCGCCATCATAGTCGCAGGAGAGTGCCTGGTACATGATGCTGGAGCTCTCCTCATCACCGCGTCCGAAGGGCAGCAGCCCGCCATTATCGGTGCGGTATTCATTCATGGCTGCCTCGAGAAGGGTAATTTCCGTTTCGGCCTTGTTGATGAGTTTCTTGCTCTGGTAGCTGGCTACAGCAACCCACATGCCGGAGGCCAGCATGGCGAGAATGGCAACACCAACCAGAATTTCAACGAGGGTGAAACCCTTGCTTGTCTGCTTGTTCAGTTTCATGAGCGGACAGATTGGATAGGAGATTATACGTTCTTGATGATTTCCATCATCGGCATGAACATGGCGAGCACAATGCTACCTACGACCACAGCCAGGAACACAATCATGAGCGGTTCGAGCATGGCGGTGAGGGCGGTTACGGTGTTGTCCACCTCTTCATCGTACACCTCGGCCACTTTCATGAGCATGTCCGGCAGCTGACCGGTTTCTTCACCCACGTCCACCATGGAAATCATCATGGGCGGGAATACGCCGCAGGTGCTCATCGGGGTCACGATGGATTCACCTTCTCGCACAGCATCGTGAATCTTGGTCACGGCATCGGCCACGATGACGTTGCCGGCAGTGTCACGGGTAATGACCAGGGCCTGCAGAATCGGCACACCGGAGGATACCAGTGTACCAAAGGTACGGGAGAAACGAGCCACGGAGCTCACCCTGGTCAGGTCGCCAATCTTGGGGGTCTTCAGTACAAGTGCGTCCACGGCGCGTCCGCCTTTGGGGGTGCGCTTCCAGATGGCGATGCCGATGATGGAGGCAGCCACGAGGGCAAGGAAGAGCACAGCATTCGGCACGAAGGGAATGAGCGAGTCAGCCATGCAGTTGTCGGAGAAGTTGAACACGAACTGGGAGAGAGCCGGCAGCTCCATGTTCTGCCCTTCGAACATTTCCTTGAACTTGGGCACGATAACCAGCATGAGGAAGGTAAGAATACCCACGGCGATTACCAGAATGATGGTGGGGTACACCATAGCAGAAGTAATCTTGGAGCGCAGGCGGTTTGCTTTTTCCTGGTATTCGGCCAGACGCTTGAGCACCACCTCGAGCACACCGCCGATTTCACCGGCCTTCACCATGTTCACGAAGAGTTTGTTGAACAGCTTGGGATAGGCAGAAAGTGCTTCGGAGAAGGTGGAACCACCCTGAACGGATTCACCCAGAGCCACGATGGTGGCACGCAGGTTCGGGTTGGGCTCCTGCTTGCTGAGCACGTTGAGACTCTGCAGCAGCGGCAGACCTGCATCAATCAGCGTAGCAAGCTGGCGGGTGAACACCATGAGCTCCTTCTGCTTCACGGGTGCACCGGCTTTGCCCTTGGCGCCTTCCTTCTTCTGCTTCTTGCCTTTTTCCTTTTTTGCGTCCTTCTTCTTGGCCGCAGGGGCACCGCCCTTGGACTCCTCGCATTCGCGCACAAGCAGACCCTGGGCACGCACCATTTCCATGGCGGCTATCTTGTTATCAGCGGTAACAAAGCCTGTCTTTTCAGCGCCGTTCTGGTCGAGCGCAGTGTATTTGAAATTAGGCATAGTGATGAGTAAGTTTGTAAGAAAATATCGTTATGTTGAAAAAATAGCAGATGTGTGCGGTTGCGTCAAGCTATTAGGTGTATTTCAGCACTTCTTCGATGGTGGTGTTGCCTTCGAAGATGTTCTGGATGCCGTCTTCGCGCAGGGTGGTCATGCCCAGCTCGATAGCCTTTTGCTTCAGGATGATGGAGGGCACGTTCTGCGTGATGAGTTCCTTGATGGGGTCGGTCACATTCAGCAGCTCGTGGATGCCCTTGCGCCCCTTGTAACCGGTGTTGGAGCACTTGTCGCAGCGGGCGCCGGTGAAGAACTGCTGCTGGCCGATGAGCTGCGGGTTGATGCCCAGCTGCTGCAGCAGTGTGGTGGAGGGCTTGTAGGGGGTCTTGCAGTACGGGCAGATGGTACGCACCAGACGCTGCCCCAGCACGCCCAGCAGGGTGGCGGCCAGCAGGAAGGGCTGCACGCCCATGTCCACGAAACGGGTCACAGCACCGGCTGCGTCGTTGGTGTGCAGGGTGGAGAGCACCAAGTGACCCGTCAGAGCTGCCTGAATGGCAATCTGGGCGGTGTCCTTGTCACGAATTTCGCCCACCAGAATGCGATCCGGGTCCTGACGCAGGAAGGCGCGGAGCACGCGCGGGAAGGTCACGCCAATGGCTTCGTTGATGGGGACCTGCACGATGCCGTCGATGTCGTATTCCACGGGGTCTTCAGCGGTGAGGAGTTTGGAGTCCTCTGTATTCACCTCGCGCAGAGCGGCGTAGAGGGTGGTGGTCTTACCGGAACCGGTGGGGCCGGTTACCACGAAAATACCGTTGGGCTTGTTCACCGTGTCGATGATGTATTCATGCAGGTGGGGGGAGAGGTTCAGGTTGTCCAGGTTGAGGCTCACGCTGTTGCGGTCGAGCACACGCATTACCACGGATTCACCGTACTGGGTGGGCAGGGAGTTCACACGCATGTCCACGCCGGCTTCGCCCACCTTCATCACGATTCGGCCGTCCTGCGGCACGCGGCGTTCGGCAATGTTCATGCCGGCCATCACCTTCACACGGGAAATCACCGAGTTAGCCAGGTGCACGGGTGGCGGGGCCATTTCATACAGAGCGCCGTCCACACGGTAGCGAATCTTGAATTCGGTCTCGAACGGCTCCAGGTGAATATCGGAGGCCTTTTCCTTGATGGCCTGCATAATCACCAGGTTCACAAACTTGATAACCGGGGCGGCGTTGGCTTCCTCTGCGCCGTCCTGGCTGCCCACGCTCATGGTGTCCAGCTCAGCCAGCAGGTCGCCCATGGCAGCCTCGGCACCGCCGTAGCATTCAGTGATGCGGGCGCGCACTTCGTAGTCAGCAGCCACATACAGGTAAATGTCCTGGCCGGTGGCAATGCGCAGATCGTCCACCGTCTGCGGGTTCAGCGGGTCTTCCAGGCACACATAAAGCCCCTCGCCCTCGCGGTATTCGATGGGCAGCGCGCCGTGCAGTCGGGCCTGTGCTCCGGGCAGCATGTTGAGCACATGCTCAGGGGGCGTGAAATCTGCCAGGGAGATGTACTGGGCGCCTACTTCCATGGCAATGACATTCCAGTAATCCTCCGGTGCGCTGATGATGCCGAAATCAATCAGCGTTTCCCACAGCTCCTTACCGCTGTTGGACATTTCGTCCATCACGTCCTTGGCAACGGAACGCTCCAGCATGCCGTTGTTGATGAAAACATCAATTGCAACCTCGTTGTTCATATCTGTTGTAAATTGTTGTGGGGTGAGTGGTTAGCTGGCGTCGCCGGTGGTTACGCGGATAATTTCCTCGGCAGAGGTGAGACCTGCCAACACCTTGCGGATGCCGTCCTCGCGCAGGGTGCGCATGCCGAGCTCGCGGGCGCGCTTGCGCAGCTGGGCAGAGGTGAGGTCGGAGTTGATGAGCCCACGCACATCGTCCGTTACTTCAAAGATTTCGAAAATACCCAGACGGCCCTTCATGCCCTTGCCTCGGCACTTGTCGCAACCGCCGGGGCGGGGTACCTTCACCGCGCGGGTGATGTCAATGCCCAGGGTTGTGGCCTGCTTCTGGGTGAGTGCTCCGTCCATCTTGCAGGAGCAGAGGCTGCGGCACAGACGCTGGGCCATGATGGCGCGCACGGCGGAGGCAATGAGGAAACGGTCCACACCCATGTCGGCCAGACGGGCCACGGAGGAGGGTGCATCATTGGTGTGCAGGGTAGAAAGGACGAGGTGACCCGTCATAGCAGCCTGAATGGCGATGCTGGCGGTCTCCCCATCTCGAATTTCACCAATCATGATGATGTTCGGGGCCTGGCGGAGCATGGCGCGCAGAGCAGCGGCGAAGGTCATACCGATTTCCGAGCGAATCATCACCTGGTTGATACCGCTCATTTCGTATTCCACCGGGTCTTCTGCGGTGATAATCTTCTTGTCCGGGCGGTTCAGGTGGTTCAGGCAGGCGTATAGCGTGGTGGTCTTACCGGAGCCGGTGGGGCCGGTCACCAGAATCACGCCGTCCGGCAGGGTGACCAGGCGGTCGAAGGTGGCCTCGTCGTCAGAAAGGAAGCCCAGCTGCGGCAGCCCCAGAGCCAGGGCAGATTTATCCAGAATACGCATTACCACGGATTCGCCGTGGTTGGTGGGCACGGTGCTCACACGGAGGTCGATATGGGCACCATCGCGCAGATCCATTTCGATACGGCCGTCCTGCGGCACTCGCTTTTCTGCAATACTCATGGAGGTGCTCATCACCTTGAGTCGTGCCACAATGGGCCCGAGCAGCTTCTTCGGGTGGTTCGCTACCTCTACCAGGCGGCCGTCCACACGGAAGCGCAGACGCACGCGGTCTTCCATGGGCTCGATGTGAATATCAGAGGCGCGCATCTCATGCGCATCGTTGAACATGTTGTCTACCAGCTCAATGATGGGGCCTTCGGTGTCGCCCTTGGCAAACTGCTTCTTCTCCGGGTAGTACTTATCCAGAGCCTTCTGGAGCAGGGGCTCGGCGGTCACAAAGAAGCTTACATCACGCCCCAGGAACTGCGGCAGACTGTCCATGGTCTGCATGTCGAACGGGTCGCAGATGGCAACCTGCAGGGAGAAGCCGTCATCGCCCAGCGGCAGGAACTTCACGCGGCGGGCCAGCTCTCCCTTAACGGTGGCAATGATGCTCGGATCAATTTCGAAGCTGGTTACATCGACATATTCCAACCCAGAATTGTTGGCTGCCACCTGGGCAATGTATTCGTGGGTCAGGTAATTGTTCTCGATGAGGTGGTCGATGATGTTATCCAGCGGCGAAAGCTGCATGCGGATGGAATCGAGGGTGACCTCGTCGATTGCACCGGCTTCTACCAGGAGCTGCAGGAGAAAGTCTTCGTTTGAGTACACGGCGGTAAGATGGTGAGATGAATAACGCTGCGTGGGTATAGTCTACGCCTGTTTTGCAGTCTACACCAAACACCCCCTCACGTCAACCATTCAGTTTGTATCTGGTTCTTTTTTTGACTGTATAGGGCAGATTTGCGGGTATTTCTGAAATTTTTCTTGTCGGAACTCCGTATGCGTGCTATAAGCGCCGCGCGCACTATGAATTGCCGAGCCATTACCACCATATTTGCTGCTGCTCTGTTCTTTGCTCCTGTTCTGGCAGAAGATGAGCTGGAGGAAGAGTCTTTCCCGGCTGAGTCTGAAACGGAACTTTCCCCCGCAGCCGCGGCTGCTTTGGATGCCGCATGGGTAAAGCTGGAGCAACTGGTGGAGCTGCTGGCTGCCGTGGTGGATGCTGAAAGCGCCGCCGCTCTGGCATCGCAGATTGGGGCTCTATACACGGAATTGCGCCAGGCAGACGCCTCTGTCCTCGATGACGAGGATGTGGAGGTGATGGCTGCTGAATTTGAAGAGCTGTTTCTGCGCCTGGATGCAGAGCTGGTGCGCCTGGATGATGCCGAGTGCTTCGGCTGTGCAGAGCTGGCCGAAACCTGCGGTCTGGCAGAGCAGATGGCGGAGCCTCAGCCTGAGCCTGCGTTCCGGACTCCCCCGGCAGAGACGGTGGAAGCCCCCGCACCGGAGGCCGGCACCGAAGCTCCGCTGCGCTGAGCCTGTTTATTGCCCCGGCAGCCCCTGCTGCATGGTGGCTGGGTCGGGGTCGCGCCCCATGAAGTCGCGGAAGAGTTGCCGCGCCGGTTTGCTGCCGCCCGGTTCCAGTATATGTTTGCGGTAGTCTGCGCCTGTGGCCGGGTTCAGAATACCCTCCTTTCTGAATCGGGAGAAAGCATCCCTTGCCAGCAGCTCAGACCAGAGGTAGGTGTAGAAACAACCGGCATATCCCGGAGTCATGGTGTGGGTGGTGGTGCGCAGCTCGCAGGGGAGGGTGCAGGTGTAGGGTAGCCGCCAGGGCGCCAGCAGCTCTGCCGCGGCTTCATCCAGCGGACGGTCTTTGAACTTATCTGCATAGTGCATGTTCATCTCCAGGTCCAGCTTTGCTGTGTGCAGCAACTGCATGGTGGGCAGAAGGGATTTCTTCCTGCGGCTGGAGACCAGTTTCACTGCCAGCTCGGCGGGCAGGGGCTCATCTGTCCGGAAATGACGGGCAAAGGTGGCCAGCGCCTCCGGTTCCCATATCCAGAGTTCCTGCAGCTGGCTGGGCATTTCCAGAAAATCCTGCTCTACGCTCATGGCGTGCTGCCCCGGCAGCGGCGGCTGCGCCAGCAGCATGTGCATCAGGTGCCCGAACTCATGGAAAAGAGCATATAAATCCCCGTGGTGCAACAGGTGCCCCTGCTGCCCTGGAGGGGTAATATTGGCCATCAGCGCCGCCAGATTCGCCTCCCGTGGTGAATCATCCGCACGCGGGATGGCCAGCTGCAGCGGCATGCACCAGGCTTCTCCCTGTTTTCCGGGGCGCGGGTACAAATCCATGTAGAAGGAACCGATGTGCCGCCCGCTGGCTGTATCGTGCACGGTGAAGGCCCGCACCAGCGGGTGCCATACCTCCACCACCCCTGCCGGGCTGGATTCGCCGCGGGCGAGGCAGTGCACCTTCTGCTCCGTGATGCGGATGCCCAGCAGCTTTTCCCATAGCCGCAGCATGCCGCCTATCACGCGCTCCCCCTGGAAATAGGGCGAGAGCTGCTCTATCTGGAAATCTTCTCCGTCGGCAGGAATATCCTTGGCAAAGTATAATTCATTCCAGGGCTCAATGCGGGTGAGGCGTTCTCCCTTCACCCGGCTCAGGGCCGCCAGGTACTCCGCCACCTCGGCATCGAAGGCTGGTTTGTAGGCGGCCATGAGCTGGTCGACAAAAACCAGCGCCTTTTCCGCCGTTCCCATCATGCTGCGGGCCGCCTGCATGTCTGCAAAATGCCGGTAGCCCAGCAGTTCTGCCTGCTCCTGGCGCAGCTCCATGGCTCGGCGCAGCAGCGGTTCATTGTCCACCGCCCGTGCCGTGCCCGGGCTGCTTACCCCCTCCCAGCACCGGCGGCGGGTTTCCTCCACGTGGCAGTAGGTCATCACGTCCATCGCCGGGCACATCATCAGATCTACCAGCCAGGCCGGGGCGTCTTCTGTACCAATCCTCAGTGCCCGGGCTGCGGCGGCAGATTGCTCCATCCATTCAGCCGGCATGCCTGCCAGCTCCTGCGGGTCAGTAATCACCAGCTTCCAGGAAGTCAGGGCTCGCTCCAGATTTGCGCTGAACTGCTGGCGGAGCTGGTGTAATTCCTTTTCGATGCGTGTTTTGCGCCCCTGTTGTTCGGCGCTCAGCCCGGCGCCACTGTTCCTCAGCTTCTCCAGCACCTGCTGCACATAGCGCTGCTTCTCCGGTTCCAGTTGCGCTACCCAGGGCGCCTTCGCAGCCTCCATCAGCACATCCTCCACCCGCCTTTCGCCAATGCGTTCGGCACTGAATCGCACCACTGCTTCCATCATCATCTGCTGCGCCTTCTGCAGCTCAGCCGTAGGCCGGGTCATCATCAGGTGCCCCACCAGCGTCTGCACCTGTTGCAGCTGTTCTCCCACTCGCACATAGGCCACAAAGGTGTTCTCGAAGGTGTACTCCTCCGGCTGCAGGGCACAGATGGCCTCCAGCTGCCGCCGCGTTTCTGCCAGTGCGGCCTGCGTGTCCGGCATCACCTGATCCGGAACCATGGCTGACCAGCTCGGCCACCCCGCCGCTCGAAAAAATGGTCGCTCCGCCGCAGCATCCTGCACCAGGCAGATGCCGCACACACACGCCAGACCCCATGTCAGCACATTCTTCATACCCGCATCCTACACCATTCCCCTCCAGGAAGCAATCTCATTTGCATGACAAAACAGTTTCATTTTTCGCTTGCATCCCGCCCCCTACTTCTGTACACTCCGCGTGGGGCTGTAGCTCAGCGGTTAGAGCAGGGGACTCATAATCCCTTGGTCGCGGGTTCGAACCCCGCCGGCCCTATAAAGCAAAGGCGCTCAGGTATTGCCTGGGCGCCTTTGCTTTATTTCCCCCGGAGGGGTGAGAACAAGGTTCGAAAGCGGGCGACGGCCCCGTTCGGGCGCTCGCGCAGCGAGTGGTAAGCCCGCTTGGACAAACCGCAACGCGGTTTGCCCCGTAGGGGTGAGGGCCCGGGAGGCGAGCCCGAATCAACCCCACCGGGGCTACGCTGGCATCATGTTTCGGGTCAAGCCCAAACAATGTGGAATTTGAATTTTCATATCACGACGTGACCACATTCAATTAACACTCTTAAACGGTAGTTTTGAAAGTTACGATAGCCATAGGCTCGGCGTTGAATTAATTTCATTTTTCGGTGGAATCCTTCAGTGATGCCGTTGCTCTTGGTGAAGCGCCACATGCGGATGATAGGT
>JAGBZE010000023.1 GCA_017628435.1 Akkermansia sp. | reverse complement strand
GTATGAGTAATTTTCGCCGCCTTTACTACCTTGGATATATCCTGATGCTTCTGGGTCTCGCTGCCCTTTACTTTCTGCCGGCCCCGGAAATAGAATACACGCCGGAGGAACATTTGCGCAAACTGGATGCCTGGTTGGGTAGCAGCTATGGTCGCACCGAGCTCGATGCCGCGCCCTGGGAGCAGGATGGCGATGATTTCTGCGGAGTCATTTTCACTTTCCGTGATTCAGCAGAGGAGCTGAACGAATTAAAGCGCCGTCATAATCTTAAAGAGGGTCGCGTCATCCCCGGTCTGCCGTCTGGCTGGCAGGAACAAATTGACACCACTCGCCCCATCTACACCGCCCCTCCAAGAGTGCTAATTAAATGGCATCTGTCAGATTGGGGCTATGATACTCGGGATTTTATGCTGGCAAGCCTGAAAGATGGCCGTAGCCTACTGGCTCTGCGCTATAAGGAGACCCTGCATCTCAAGGGGCGTACCACCTTTGCAGCTTGTTATGAAGTACCTGATTACGAGGGTAAATTGCTGCCCTTCTGGTACATGGCACTAGTTATCATCGGCATCATAGCCTTCAGCCTGCTGGTACCGCTGGGGGGCCTGCTGCTGTTCCCGAATTTCAGATTGAAGCAAAAAGGCTCCGGGCTCAAGTGGTTTGGCATGGCTACCATCTTTCCTCTTGCCACCATCGTGCCCTTCTTCATACCCAACTTGGCGACAGACACCGACATTATCTCAACCCTCATTCTGCCGGTTCAGCTAGCAGGCGCCGCTATCCTCTACGTGATTGTCGTAGTCATCCAAGGACGCAGGAGCAAATCAGCTCGCGCTACGGCATACATCAAACAGTAAATGGGAGATCCATTCGAGAAACGCACAAAAACACCTTGCCAAGAGTAGGAGGCGTCCGTTGGGGAGCCGTTGCTCCCGGGAATACCCTTCCTCCCCGGCTCAGCTTCGCTAAAGCTACGCCGAGGCAGGCAAGGTGTCGTTTTGCAGAAAAAAGCCGCCATCCTAGCAGACAGCGGCTTTTTCTTTGGTTGGATTAAATCGTTTACTTCATGTTGCAGGTGCCTTCCATTGTGACAATGTCGAAGGGACTGAGGGTAATCTCTATGGGGGCATCTACATCAATGGCGCAATCCATGATGGGCAAGCGAGTCTGGTCATCAAAGGAGCTGCGCAGGGTCACCGTGCCTTTGATTGTCGGCGGCACGTCCAGAATTTCGCGCAGGGAGCCTTTCAGCGTCTTTGTGTACTTGGAAGAATTGCGCAGAGACAGCGTGCACTTCTGCATGTTCCAAGAAGCCCAGCCGTAGATATCGCCGTCTTTCTTCTGCTTATCCCAAGGATTGCCGCCTACCCAATGTACATCGGCCAGCACATCTTCATTGCGACGAATCCACGCAATATTACGCGCCAGCTCGTCCCAAAGCACTCCTCCTTGCTGGTTCATAAGGTCGGCATCCACATAGATTTCCTGCAAGCCGGAGCCGCTGGTAAAGGCCGTGCGGATTTCCTTGATGCAGTTGGCCGGGTCTTTGCTCATGACGCGAGGTGGGCCATTCTTGGTGATGATGGTGCCGTGAATCATGATGGAATTGATGGGAAAGAGCGGAGCGCCGGTCACAAATATCTCGTGTACCAAACGGTCGCGGTAAGTGATCCAGCGGTCGCGTTCATCACCCATGGTGCCTATCTGATCAAAGTCGCCTTCCTGTCGCCAGATGGAATCGGCGTGCATGAACCAGAACGGACTTGCCCATGTACCCACTGTGGTATTGAGGAAGATATCCGGGCGAGCTTCGCGCAGCGCCCCCAGCACGCTGATGATGCCTTCTGCATCTTCCAGACCGGCAGGACCATAGGCGATAGGCTTGGTGGATATGCCATCGAACTTGAAGTAGCGCATATCGTACTTCTTCACCATATCCTTGCAACGCCCCACAAAAGCATCGAAGTAGATGGGGTTGGAGAGCTCGAAGTTCGAGATGCGGTTATTAGGATGCGTCCTGTTCCAATAGGCGATTCGCTGGTTCTTGCTGTAGCCGTAGCCACCTACCGGGCCAAGCCATGTACCCATTCCGCAGTCCAGGGAAGTTACAAGCTTGTTCAGGTTGGCGAATCCCCGGGGGAATCCGATATGGAAGTCCCACAGACTATTGAAATCGTCCCAGCCATCATCAATCACGAAAGCGTCAATTTTGGTATTACGCTTTTCATACAACTCACGCTTCCACGTCTTGGCTATCCCCATGGAGATAGCTTCCGTGGTACGCTTCATCGGGTCTTTGAAATCGTGGCGCACAATACCTACCTCGTACCAGTCGTTGTAATGTACCATGGTGCGGTAGGGTACGGGTTTCTCGCGCTCAATGTAGCTCAGGAAGGAACGGCGCTGCTGGTCGGGAGCAAACAGACCGATGACGGAGTTTACTTTCCACCGGTTCTTGGGCAGCAGCTTGGTCTTGCGAACCCAGCTTCCACGTACCAGATTATCGGGTACAGCGGCACTTGCTTCTTCGGGATTTCCCATGGGCAGAGACAGGGAGATGCTGCCGCTGCTGGTCAACGGATCAGTCTTCGTCTCTACCCAATAACGCAGGTGATACGCCCCGGCGGCAGGGACATTGATGCGGTACGCAGAGGCTTTGGATTTTTCGCCAGTGTAGCCGGGGTGTACGT
>JAGBZE010000022.1 GCA_017628435.1 Akkermansia sp. | reverse complement strand
TATTTGTCAGCAGATTTGAAACAGCCCCCCCGATGTAACACACACGCGGATTGGGCTTGAAGCGCAGGGCTGTGTGTGATAGAATGCGCGGCGTGAAGGTTATTGTAGTTACAGGAGGCATAGCCTCCGGCAAGTCCACAGTGGTGGAAATGCTGCAGGAATTGGGAGGCGACGGCGTAGAATTGTTTGATTGCGATGCCGCAGTGGCCGACTTGCAGCAGCAGGGTAAGTTATCCCGGGACCTGGTCACGGTATTCGGGACGGAGGCACTGTGCGATGATGGCAGAGTGAATAAGGATTTCCTGCGCCGGATTGTGCAGAACGACCCGGAGGGCCGCGATAAGCTCAATAACCTGGTGCACCCGAAGCTGGCGCAGATGTGCCTGGATGCCCAGGCGGAGGCCCGCCGGCGTGGGGATGTGCACAGTTTCCTGGTGGATATTCCGCTGTATTTCGAGAGCCCGGTGGAATTCGGGGCCGATGTAGTGTGCGTGGTGGCGGTGACGCCTGAGACGCAGATTACCCGCATGGCCAGCCGCGATGGTTTTGACCGCACGCAGGCAGAGGCCATGCTGAATGCTCAGATGCCCACGCAGGCCAAGATTGACCGCGCCAACCTCGTATTCTGGAACGAGGGCAGCCCCGAAACACTGCGCCGACAGGTGGAACTTTTCTACAACACGGAACTGGCAGCAGATGCCAAGGCGATGCACGCCCGCTCCGTAGTCATTAACCTGAATGAACTGCGCGCCCTGCCGCTCAACGATCTGCAACGCATTGCCACCACCGCCGCCCGCCGCGGCACAGAGTCACTGCCCCGCCCGCAGCTGGTGGCAGAGCTTGCCCGCACATACCTGTCAGAAGGCAGCCAGGTTATCGTAAGCGGAGTGCTGGAGTTCGGCAAGGATAACATGGTGTTCCTGCGCGATGAAGCCCGCAGCTTCCGCCCCGGTGATGATGATCCCCGCATGCCGCAGGAGCTCATCCGCAAGTTTGAACTGCGCCCGGGCAATGTGGTGAAGGTGAAACTCCGCCCCGCCCAGGGCAAAAATGAACGCTGCCTCATGGTGGGCGAGGTGCTGGAGATTGAATCCACCCCGGTAGCAGAGTATACCCAGCCCAAGCCTTTCGACCGGCTTACACCGCTTATTCCCAGCGAGCGTCTGATTCTGGAGAACCCGGATATCAAGTCCCCTGCTATGCGTGTGCTGGATCTTATCACTCCGCTGGGGCTGGGTCAGCGTGCCCTGGTGGTGGCTCCACCGCGCGGCGGCAAGACCGTGCTGCTCAAGACCATGGCCAGAAGCCTGCGTGCCAACTATCCCAAAACCCACCTGCTTGTTCTGCTGCTGGATGAACGCCCGGAGGAAGTAACGGATTTTGAAGACACGGTGGACGTAACAGTGTATGCCTCCACCTTTGACGAACCCTCCCGCCGCCATGCGCAGCTGAGTGATCTGCTGCTGGAGCGCGCCCGCCGCCTGGTGGAACAGGGTAAGGACGTCATCATCATGCTCGATTCCCTCACCCGCCTGGCCCGCGGCTACAACGCCAACCAGAGCGGTGGCCGCACCATGTCCGGCGGTCTGGGCTCCAATGCCCTGGAGAAGCCTCGCAAGTTCTTCGGTGCCGCCCGCAAGGTGGAGGAAGGCGGCAGCCTCACCATCATTGCCACCTGCCTCATCGAGACCGAATCCCGCATGGACGAACTCATCTGCGAGGAATTCAAGGGCACCGGCAATATGGAAATCCGACTCGACCGCGAGCTTTCCGAACGCCGCATCTACCCGGCCATTTCCATCCCCCAGAGCGGTACCCGGAACGATGACCGCCTGTACCACCCGGATGAGCTTCTGCGCGTGCTGCAGATTCGCCGCCAGCTGAGCACCCTGCCCGGCTGGGAAGGCCTGCAAACCCTGCTGCGCAACATCAACCAGACGCAGAATAATCTGGAAATCCTGCTCAGAGGCCTGACAATTTCCAACCGCTGATACAAAAGCGCTTTTCACGACAGCAGTTTCCGGAATTCAGCTTTCCTTCGCTTCCCTCTCCGCCTTCACCGCGGCATGACACCCAACAAATAGCTGAGGACATGCAAGATTCTTGACTTTTGCGCGTATTCATAGTAAAGACACAGACAACAACCGTACCTCATACATATATGAAGAAGACGTACATCATGATTCTGGCAGGTCTGGCCATTGTGGGTGCCACGACCACCTATTGCTTCTCCCAGAGCAATCAGGAAATTGCAGTCACCACGCCAGCCGAGGCTGAGGCCATGGTGGCACCGGAAGCCGCAGCGCCTGCTAATACCGCTGAGGTTTCTGCCGAGGATGCCAAGAAGGCTTTTTCCTACTTCATCGGCTACCGTTTTGGTCAGGAAGTTTCCGCTGGTGCCACAACGCTTACCGTGGACGATTTCGATAAGGACATGTTCTTCCAGGCTCTTTCCGACAGTCTTTCCGGCCAGCAGCCCTCCATGGATCAGGCCTCTATCGAGGCCGGCATGAACACCTTTGTAATGGCCATGCAGAAGCGCGAGCAGGTGAAAGCTGAGGCAAACCTGGCTGCCGGTAAAGCTTACCAGGAGGAATTCGCCAAGGGCGAAGGCGTGACAAAGACAGAGTCCGGCCTGCTCTACCGCGTCATCACCGCCGGTGAGGGGGCCAAATACAACCCCGAGACCGATGGCCCCGGTGCCCTCTGCAACGTAACCTACGAAGGCAAGCTGATTGACGGCACCGTGTTCGACAAGAGCCAGGCTCCCGTCGACATGCCGATTGACCGCGTGGTGCCCGGCTTCTCTGAGGCTCTGAAGAGCATGCCCGTGGGCTCCACCTGGGAGGTATGCATCCCCTCGGAGCTGGCCTACGGCCCCCAGGGTCCCGGCCCCATTGGCAACAACTCCACCCTCATCTTCACCATCACACTGAACTCCATCTCCAAGGCCCAGGCCCCCCAGATGGGCACTCAGTCCCTGCAGCAGCTTCCCCCGGAGATTCTGCAGCAGCTTCAGCAGCAGGGGCTTGAAATTCAGCCCGACGAAGAAGCCGAAGAGGCTGAGGAGGAGGCCCCCGCTGGTGAGCCCCTGCCCGCCCCGGCAGAGGCGGCCGCACCCCAGGAGATGCCCGCTGAGGAATCCTTCTGATACCAGAGCCATTCCTCATTCTCTTTCCCGCCGCCCTGCTTCCTCCGATGCAGGGCGGTTCTTTTTTATCATACATTCCCCTTCATGCCGCCCCTGGCGCTAATTCATAGCCGCGCATTCATACGCCCGCAGGGAGAATTTCATGCACGGCACGCCTGTGCAATTCATTGTCTATCCCTCACTAGCCGCTGATTCTTAATTCGGAAATCTCTACCCCCCAAATAAATGGTAGTTTATCGAATGCAGATCGTCATTTCGCGTTTCTAGAGATTCCCAATTTTAGTTTATCGTGCGCCTGGGCGGGGACTTCTTTATAAGAGAGCCCCACACCTCAACCAGTTAAACAATCTTTGAAGCACATGTGATCAGCGCCTTGTTTTTCGCAGTAATTGCTTGACTCTCCGAAAAGCAGAGTGTACTATAGCATCGAACAGTGGGACATTTGTCCGCATC
This sequence comes from Akkermansia sp., assembly GCA_017628435.1. Taxonomy (GTDB): domain Bacteria; phylum Verrucomicrobiota; class Verrucomicrobiia; order Verrucomicrobiales; family Akkermansiaceae; genus Akkermansia. The sequence continues at coordinate 1,548 of JAGBZE010000022.1, read as the reverse complement.
TAACCCAGAACAATTTTATGCCGAACCAACCGAATCTACTGGCCCTCGTGCGCCAGCACCTTATCAGCCACGGCGAATCATATCAGTGGGTTACCATGGGAGCCCAGAGCGAAAAAATCGGTCTGGCCTACCTGCCGGTGAACGACACTGAAATTCCCTGCTCCTTCATGTTCACGGAATTGAAGGACCCGGGCAGCCTTGTATTTGACGTCAACTTTGCATACCGCATCGCCCCCGCAGATCGGGCAGAAGTGAGCGTACTGCTGCTTACGCTGAATGCCAACCTGCCAGAGGGACAGCTCCTCATCGATATGGAGAGCGGGCTTGTCTACTTCCGCCTCAAATACGTTCTGCCCGGCACCGATATCAGCGAGGAGGCCCTCCGCGCCCAGATTAAGCACATGGAGGACGTGGGCATCAGCATGGCACACACCTATCCCCGCATCATTTTGCAGGAATTCCCCCTGTACTAAAACCATACTAACCACTGACACCAAACACCAATATGTCTATTATGAAACCCTTGGAAGGTAAAGTCGGCATCGTCACAGGCGTGGCCAACCACCGCAGCATCGCTTTCGGCATCGCCAAGGCCTGGCATGAGGCCGGCGCCAAGCTCATCTTCAACTATCAGGGCGAGCGCCTGAAAGACGGCGTCATCAAACTGGTGAAGGAGCACTTTGGCGAGGACACCCCCGTTTGCTCTCTGGATGTATCCGATGACCAGTCCATTGCCGATTTCTTCACCTTTGTGGGCGAACACACCGACCATGTGGATATGCTGCTTCATGCCGTGGCCTTTGCCCCCAAGGCTCCCGGCACCCTGGAAGGACACTTCTCCGACATTCCCCGCGATGCCTGGAACCTCTCCCTGCAGATTTCTGCCTACTCCCTCATTGCGCTTTCCCGCGCTGTGGCTCCCTTCATGGTGAACGGTGGTTCCATCACCGCCCTCACCTACTACGCCAGCCAGAAGGTAGTGCCGAACTACAACCTCATGGCAGTATCCAAGGCCGCGCTCGAAACCTGCTGCCGCTACCTCGCCTATGACCTGGGCCGCCGCGAAGCCCCCATTCGCGTGAACTGCATCTCCGCAGGCCCCGTGCAGACCCTCGCCGCCCGTGGCGTATCCGGCTTCACCGGCATGTTCAAGGTGTATGAGGAGAAAGCCCCGCTGCAGCGCTCCTGCACGCTGGAGGAACTCGGTGCCACCGCCACCTACCTCGCCAGCGATGGCGCTGCCTCCATGACCGGCCAGGTGCTCTATGTGGATGGCGGTTACGAAATCGTCGGCATGTAAACAGCCCCCCTCACTTCATATTACGCCCCCGTGGCCACCGGCCTCGGGGGCGTTTTTCCTATCCTCCCACCCCGGCAGGGGGGGCTCAGATCCCGCAACTTTTGAATGGAAAACACTCTGATGCTGCAGCCCACACACTGCAATTTGGATTTTACAGACGCACACGCGTAATTAGAAGGCTGAAATGATTAAAAACACTTGACGAATTATATCTATTTATTATAGAATCACAGCAATGACGGAGCATG
>JAGBZE010000021.1 GCA_017628435.1 Akkermansia sp. | reverse complement strand
CGTAGCATCCGCAATAACAAAAATATTCCGGCTGTTATTTATGGTGAAAAGAAAGCTCCTGTGGCAATCGAATTAAACGGTCGTGAATTCGAAATGTTAATCAAAACACCAGGATTGCGGACAAAATTGTTCCAAATTGCAACGCCAAACGGCACAGAAGATGCAATGTTGATGGATATTCAATATCATCCTGTGACTGATATGGCAATTCATGCGGACTTTAAGCGTATCGATGTTAAAAACCCAGTTAACGTTGTTGTTCCTGTTGAAGTTATCAATGTTGATGCGTCAAAGGGGCTGAAATTGGGTGGTACATTGAACTTTGCTGTACGTAAGGTTGCATTGCGTGGTTTGGTTGATGTAATTCCAGAAAAAATCACAATTGATTTGGCTGAATTGACAATCGGTGACGTGGTTCACGGTTCTGATTTGGTATTGCCTGCGGGCGTTGAATTAGGTCTGCACCAGGCTGAATTGGCATTCGCAACAATTGGTGGTAAAATGCCAGCCGAAGAAGACGATAAAAAAGCAGCAGCAACCAAGCTGAAACTCCTTCATTATCCCGTTGCAGCAGGAGAAGTCACAGAGGATGATTTGTTCCGCATTCTGAGCATGATGCGGCAAGCCCCCAAGCCTATTCTGGTGCACTGCTGGCATGGGTCTGATCGCACCGGCATTGTCGTAGCAGCCTATCGCATTATTGAACAGAACGTCAGCGTGGAGGATGCAGAAAAAGAATTCACAGAAGAGCGTTTCGGGCACCACGAGTTCTGGTACGGGAATCTGCGGAAGCTCCTGCATAGTGCCAATTGGGATGAGCTCCGGAGAAAGCTCAACGCCACTCCACAGAAAAGCACGTCATGAGACGTGCTTTTGGCTTTATCAGAACCGAGGCATCGTACGCAGAGGCGGTGCAGTATTGTTCTGCTGATTCTCCGCTGCGGGTTTTGCCTGGGAACCGGGTTGAATCACCGGTTCAGATTCTGCCGGCTCTATCAGCACTTTCGGTCGAGTTTTCGGAGCCAGAGCCTTATCCATCGCGTTCTGCAACTCTACCCCAGGAACGCCGATGTACAAGAGAGAACTACGCTCACTAATCAGCACAGCCAAGGGCAAAGCCCCCACGCGATACGCTACGCCGGCAGAGCCCTGCTCATCATCCAGCATGCTCATCTGCACAGCCGGGAATGATTGCTGCAGCTGCAGCAGGGCCTCCGGTGTCTGGAACGGAGCAATCGGGCATATCTCCATATTCGGATACTTATCTTTCAACTGCTGCAGGTTCTCCACAATGGATGCCCCCAGAGGTTCCTCCGGAGCCCAGAACAGCAGCAAATTCACCTTTCCTTCACGAGGATAGCTCACCACCTGCCCCTCTGCCGTTCTCAGCCGCAACTGAGGGGGAATACAACCTTCCGTCAGATAACGCAGACGATACGTCTGCTCTCCGGCCACTTCACCCAGGGTAGCATTGCCAAATGGAGTCTCCTGCGCCCCCAGAAGCAGTGACTGCTTCAGATAATAAATGCGCTTGCCGCGGGTCATGGCAGCACTCCCCTCCACCCCGGCAACCATGGGATTATTAAGCATGAGGCTCATCGCCAGAGCAGCGCAGGCGCGAGTCGTCGGGTCCGTATTTCGATTGTAAATTTTCTGCATGAGCTCATACTCGCGCACACCGGCATTCGCCGCCATCACAGGACAAATATCACGGATACCGGGTGCAGCAAAATGAACCCGCATCACAGATTTCACCAAAGCATTGGCATAATATGACACTTGGTTCTGCTCAGTCTCATCAAAGGCAGCGGCAAAAGCATCCGGATGCTGCAAAATCCACACCACACCGGGCAGAGCCCAGCTCTTGTCAAACTCAAAGGTTGGCACAGTAATCGTTTCCTCACGACTCTTTCGCCCTTTGCCTGTCGTAATAGTTTCCTTTCGGTTACCCGTTTTTGCGGAAATAGAGCGCCAAAGTTCCGGTGCAACCACATTCGGATCAGGAGCAGGAACAGATGCGGCAGCTTCAGGAGTAGCCGCCTGCTGCACCGCGTTCTGCCAGTCTGCTACCTGCCGGTTCCAGTCATTCAGCACCCGGTTCATCTCCGACTCCGTAGCAGGCAGAGACGCACCCAACGCCACCGCCAGAGCACATGATGCAACAATCTTCTTCATGACTCGCATTATACGGCAGCGCAGCGCGGGTCGCAAGAGCAATCTCCGCCAGTCCTGCGAAAAACTACTACCGCTGCAGGGAATCCCCACAGCGGTAGCAAATTGGTCAAATAGGCTGTATACAATCAGCAATTGTACATCTTGGTGTAATACTCATCCGCCATACGGTCAGAATCAAATGCCGGACAAATATCATTCATCGCGGTGAATACCAGGTCCATCCAGGCATCCTTGTTATCATAGTACAAGGGCAGAATCTTCGACTCCAGCACATTATAGAAATTATCCCGGTCAGAGCGGTCTCGAGCCTCGGGAGCAAGCCCCTGCTTCGCCTCAGGAATCATGAAACAATTGATACCGTCGCGGGCAAACTCACGCACCCAGCCATCATTGGTCGATACCGTGATAGAGCCATTCATCGTAGCAGACATACCGGACGTACCGGAAGCCTCACGCGTGACAACGGGGTTATTCAGCCAGATATCAGAGCCATTCTTGAGCAGACGACTCAGGCCCAGCTCATAGCCGGTCAACACAGCACAGCGCGGGTATTTTTCACTCAGGCGATTGAGCTGATTGAAAATATCTACCGCAGCAAAATCCGTAGGATAGGGCTTACCT
>JAGBZE010000020.1 GCA_017628435.1 Akkermansia sp. | reverse complement strand
GTAATGGCGGAGTACATGTCGGACAGCGTGGATGCCGTCACGCGGGCTGAGAAGGTGGAAGCATTCATGCCGTGGTCGGCGTGCAGAATGTAGGCTACGTCCAGAATATGGGCCTCTGCGGGGTCGGGCTCAGTGCCCTTCAGCAACCACAGGAAATGCTCAGCCTCACCCAGATCGGTACGGATAGGCGGCAAATCGAGCCCTTGGCAGATGCGGTAGTAGTAGGCAGCCATGACCGGCAGCTTGGCAATGAGGGAAAGACCGATTTCCTTCATCTGGCTGGGGTCCTTGGTGCGGTCGTCGTACATGCCGAGCATGGAGACGGCGGTGCGCAGAGCGCTCATGGGGCGGGCCGTCTTGGTAGCTGTCTTGAAGAAATCGAGAATGGGCTGGGGCAGTTCGCGGTCGTTGCGCAGGCGCTGCTGCAGGCCTTCAAGCTCCTCGCGGTTGGGAAGGCGTTTATTCAGGAGCAGGTAAATGATTTCTGTGAAGCTGCAAAGGTCTACCAGGTCTTCAATCTCATAGCCGCAGTACAGGAGGTGCCCCTCCTCGCCGCGTACATCGCTCAAACCGGTCTCGGTAGCAATTACGCCTTTGAGACCCTTTGCATAGATGATGTCTTTCTTCTGCCTAGGCTCGTTCTCGTTCATTCTGAAAATGGGGATTGGCAGACTACAAGGCCGTCTGCCATGGCCTGTTGATAGGGGTATGCAATCAGCAGCAGGAGTACCAGGCATCCTGCAGCTCGCCGAAGCTCTTGATTTCCACATCGCTGCGGGCCTCAAGCCAGCTCTTCACGGCAAGGCGCTGGGCCTCGCTGGTCTGGGTGGGATCCACGGCCTTGGCAATGATGCTGCAGCCGTCATCCGTGATATTGCCTTCGCAATCAAGGCCATTGGCCTCGATGCAGCCTTCGATGAGGTCGTGCAGGAACTGCTCGCACTCGGGGGCTGCTACATCGCCTTTGTAATCAAAGGAAAATTCAAAGCAGAGTTCCTTGAACTCACCAACGCGGTATTTCTTGCGGAGTCGCTTCTTCATGGTGCGTTGATTCTACGCAGAATTAAAGCGCTTGTCAATGAAAATCACATATGCTGCCGCACTATGGAAATATGGAGAAGACCAGAAAAAGGTGGACAGGAGTACGGCTTCCCTATTCGTTCAGGAAGAGCCGGCGGTGTTCGTTGAAGAAGTGGAAGAGCAGCTGTACGTTTTCCAGCTCGTACCACGGTCGGGAGCTGATGGGGCGGTGGTCCAGGTCGTAGATGCGCGCACCGGGAATGCTCAGCAGCAGTGGTGAGTGGGTGGCGATAATCAGCTGGGCGCCGCATATGGCGCTGGAGGAAAGAAAATCAACGAGATCGAGCTGGAGATTCGGGGAGAGGCTGTTCTCCGGCTCATCCAGCAGGTAGAGCCCACGCTCCGCGATGGCCTGGGTGAAATAGATGAAGGCGCTTTCCCCGTTGGAGTGCTCACGCTCAGCTGCTTCTGTGTGTTCGCGGACAAAGCGGGTGCGCGTGCTGCGGCGTGCCTTCATGTGGCTCAGGAAGGCATCGTATCCGCCTTGTTTCTCACTATCCAGCCGCATATGCTGCGAGTTTTCTCTGCCCCAGCGCTGTGCTGCCCGCTCGGCAGCCAGGTTGCGGGCATCGTTCTGCTCCCGCAGCCGCAGGATGTGTTCGAATACGTCATCGCTGCCGATGAAACGGCTTTCGTAGGGCAGTTTCTCCGGGTAGCCTGTTTCCTCGCCGGCCATGCGCAGGCGGCACAAATCCACATAATCGCCGAAGAACGGGGTGCGATTGTAAGGGGTGCTGCGCGGCAGCCCCAGTTTTTCGCACATCAGATTCAGCAGCGTGGTCTTTCCGGAGCCGTTGCCTCCGTACAGAATGGTGATATTCCCCATTTTCAGGCGGGGCATCGGGGAGTCAAACACCTGGAAGGGGTAATATTGCCTGGTGCAGTGAGCATCGTAGTTGTAGTTCAGCCACTGCTCTTCCTCCTGCGGGGAGGGAATGGAAAATTCCTCGATATAGACCATGGTGCTGTTAAATGAGTTCAGAGGAAGGATACCACACCAGCACATGAGGCTGGAAGCTTATTCACAGCCTGCATGTGCTGTTCCGTGGCTCTGACAGTGGTGTTTAATCTACTTTTATTTCGATAGCCTTTTTGGCGGTGGTGCCGTATTCGTTGGACAGCTCGTAGGTGAGGGTGTCTACCCCGCTGAAATCGGGAGCTGGGGTATAGATGGCCTTGCCCTTGGGAAGGTACTCGACCTTGCCTCCTTTGGCTGTATTCTTCTGCCAGCGGATACCGGAGCCCTTGGCATGGCTCAGCAGTTCTGCTGCGCCGCAGGGGAGGGTGAGCGGGGTGTTCTTGCTGGTGCTTGTCTGCTTGGGCTGCACCCAGTAGGTGGCATCCCACTTCGGCAGCTTCTGCTTATCCAGATATACCACTGTGCCACTGGAGGGGAAGAGCTTGAAGTGTGCAAAATAGGGGCGCACATCGTGTCCGGCGGCCTCGGAGAGGGCAATCAGGTAGCGGTCAATCTTGGCCTGGTCGTGGTCATAGGTGCCGATGAAATCAGCCTTGTTCAGCAGGTCATTCTGGTCGCGCAGGCGCTTGATGGCCGTTCTTACGCAGCTCCAGCCGAAGTCCTCGGCATAGGCAATCATCATGGAAGTGATGGGGTAGGACCAGTGGTGTGTGCCCTTGTTGCTGACCTTGTACCATTTTTCCTCCATGATTTCCAGCATGCCCTTGTTCTTCGGGTCAAAGAGGTTGCGCAGGTGCAGGTCGTGGGAGTCCTTCCAGTCGAAAGCCATGCCTTCGCGGGCCTTCAGGTAGTATCCGCCCCAGTTGGTGGTGGATTCAGCCCAGAAGGAGAGCTCCATTTCCCAGAAATCGCAGTGGTGCCCGTGTTCGTGCAGGAAGAGAGCGGAGTTTGTGGCCTTCATGGCCTCCAGATCCAGCAGATTGGGCACATTCTGCACATCCCAGTGCAGCGGCCAGTAGGACAGGCCTTCCTCGGCATAGAGCCCGGAGTGCATGCGGAAGGGAACCTTGGGATAGTAGGCATAGAAATCCTCCAGGTCGCGGTTGTTCTCATTCCACCAGGTCATGAGCGCAGTGGGATTATCCAGTTTCTGCAGCAGGTCGCGCGGCACCAGCAGCACCAGGTGCTCGCTTACCAGTTCGCCCCAGGGGGCAGGGGCCTTGCGCAGTTCCTTCCACTCCTCATCTGTATGCTGCCCCAGGATGAATCGCGGGGCCTGCAGTGCTCCGTCAATGCAGACGGGAGTGTTCTTCAGTTCTACGCCCTTGGGCACCATGAGCAGCATGATGCCGCCGTGCGGACTCACCAGGGTGGTATTTTCCTTGTTTAGCTTGAACCAGCGGGAAGTTCCCGGCATGCTGATGAGCGGCAGATGCTTTTCGGGGAAGTGGTGGCCCACCTGAACCTCCAGTCCCTTGCCGGCAAGTTCCCTGGGAATGCTGACGGTTACAGGCTTTCCTGGTGCGGCATACAGACCGAGGGATACATATTCCTCCCGCCACTTGTCGCCGGCGGAGTTCAGTTTCTGCGTGAGCTTGCAGGGGGTGGCTCCGGGCGCAATTTTACCGAGTGTCTCAGCCATGCGGTGTGCGCCGAGCCGGGAAAGCTCCTCCGTTGTGAGCGATTTCAGCCAGGCCTCTTCCATGAAGAGCAACTGCCGGGCCACTGGGTGATATACCGGAGATGCTGCGGAGGCGTTAATGCCCTGCGCCACCTTGGCGAGGTCTCGCAGCCCGTCACGCAAGGCTTCATCGCCCTTGCTCTGCAGGTCACCAAGGATAGTTTGCAGTGCCTCCATCATCACCGGCATATCATCCTTGGAAAGACTCATCACCCAGTCATTTGCTTCATCTTCGGAAAGACTGAGCAACTTGTTTATCAGCCCCTTACCCTTTACCTCGCGAATGATGGTCTGCTCCCATATCTTCTCGAGCCCGGGAGCCATACGGGGCGTGAGCCAGGCGGTGTCGATAATGGATTTCGGGATTCCCGGACCCTCCCAGGCCAGGGCCACGTGGTCATCCTTCACTGCATCCTTGAAATGCACGGCCAGTGCGTATTTTCTACCTTTTTCCAGCTTCACCTTAGCCGAGCTCCTGCCGGGGGCAAAGTGGTGGCGGGGCATGTAGTACGGCACTTCGCAGAGCTTTTTCAAATCGCAGTCCTTCTCTGTGGTGCTCAGCAGCAGCTCTGCTGAATCATCTGCCGCCAGGTAAAAGGTATACTCCCCGGTTTCCGGCGCAGTGAGCCAGGCTGAGTAGCGTGCGGCAAAGTGGTCCTTACCGGTGGCGCAATCATCGATGCGGTTCCTGATGTAAACGGAATTGGCCGGTCGCCTGTGGCTGACTTCTGCTACCTCCTTTACTTTTTCTCCCTGCACATTGTCCCAGACCTCCAGCACCACGCCATACCTGGGTAATTCCGGGGCGCCAAAGACCGCTGTTCCTGCGGCCCACATCAAACCTGCAATGGGGAGATACTTCATTGTTGTAGTAAGGTTAGGGAAACTATATGAACGAAAGAAATTTCCTGCAGTTGACATGATGCCACAGCTTCTCATGCCATGGCAAGTAAATTTGATGCCTCTGGCAAATTTACTTGCACAATTAAAATCTGCCGGTAAAAGGAGTAAAAGCCTACACCGGGCTTATGACAACTTACGGTTTGGTGTAGCGCTGGATGAGTGCATCCGGTTCTGGCTCCCGGCCCAGGAAATTCCGGATTTGCTGCATGGCCGGTATGCTGCTGCCTTGCTCCAGGATGCAGCGCCGGTAATCAGCCCCGGTGGCTGGATTAAGTATGCCCTCCCGCTGAAAACGCTGCATGGCATCGGCGGCCAGCATTTCCGACCATTTGTATGTGTACAGGGCGGCAGCGTAGCCATCAGTCATGCAATGGGTCAGTGTCCGCATTTCGCTGGGGGGCTGCATGGTGTAGGGGAAGAGCCAGGGAGCCAGAATCTCCCGGCATACTTCATCCAGCTGGCGGCCCTTGTATTTATCATGATAGTGCATGTGCAGCTCCAGATCCAGTTTGCTGGTGAGCAGCATGCGCATGTGCATTTCAATGGGATTGGATCCGCGCGAGGCGGCCAGTTGTTCGGCAAGGGCGGCGGGCAGGGGCTCTCCGGTCTGATAATGGCTGGTGAAGGTGGCCAGCGCAGCGGGTTCCCATATCCAGCTTTCCTGCAGCTGGCTGGGCATTTCCACAAAATCACGCTCTATTTCCGCTGTGCAGTGGGCGCGCAGCTCACCGTGCCCCAGCATCATGTGCATCATATGCCCGAACTCGTGGAAGAGCATATAAAGCTCTCCGTGGTTCATGAGGTGGGGGCGCCCAGCTACCGGTGGTGAAAAGTTTGCCATGAGCGCAGCCAGGTGCGGTTCCCCCGGGCCACCATCTGCTGCCGGTTCGCCATCCCTCAGAGGCAGACACCAGGCCTGGGGCCTTTTGCCCGGGCGGGTGTAGATATCCAGATAGAAGGAGCCGAGGTGGTGGCCTGTGGCAGTATCCTTCACCGCAAAGCATCGCACATCCGGGTGCCAGGTCTCCACATAACCGGCGGGCGCTTTTTCGCCGGAGGTGAGGCAGATGGTGGGTAGTTCTTCAAACTTCACACCCAGCAGGCCGGACCATATGTCCATGAGTCCTGTCAGTACCTTGGGTGTCTGGAGATACGGGGTAATGACGTTTACGTTGAATTTACTGCGTTTAGGCGGAAGGTGCATGTTCAGGTAATTCACATCCCAGGGATTCACCGCGGTAAGATTCTGCCCGGTAGCCTGAGAGAATCGCTTCATTTCGGCGGCCACGTACGCATCCCATGCAGGTTTGCTCTGCTGCAGCATTTCATCCACAAACGCCAGAGCTTTCTTGGCGCTGCCCATCATACGCTGTGCTGCCTGCATATCTGCATAATCTGAGTAACCCAGCAGAGTGGCCAGTTCATGACGCAACTCCAGAATGCGGGCAATAATGGGTTCTGTATCAAGCGTGAGGGGCGTGCCAATTGAGACAGTGCCCAGCCAGCATTTCTGCCGGGTTTTCTCAACTTTGCAATAGCGCAGTACTGCGGATGCCGGTGCGGTGGTCAGGTTGACCATCCATGCGGGTTTTTCCTGGTAACCATTCGCAACAGCTGCTGCCTCGGCTGCTTTCATCCACTGTTCCGGCATTCCTTCCAGCTCTGCCGGGTCGGTAATGAGCAGTTTCCACATTTGCGGAGCCTGCTTCACATACTGAGAGAAACGGTAACCAAGCTGGGAAAGTTCTGCCTCAATGGCCGCTTTGCGTTCCTGTTGCGGGGTGGTAAGGTAAAGCCCGCTATTACGCATGCCGGCAAGGGTCTGTTGTATAAAACGTTGTTTTGCCGGACTGAGTTGCGCAACCCAGGGGGCTTGCCCGGCATGGCGCAGCACCTCTGCAATGCGCTGAGTGTGCAAACCTTCGGCCTTGAAGCTCATAATCTCGCCATGCACATCATACATCATGTGTTGAATGGCCGGTGCTCCAGTGGCTAATTGCAGGTGGCTCAGGTAATTGGTCAGCTGCTTCATGTTTTCATCTGCTTTGTACCAGGCCAGAAAGGTGTTCTCAAAAGTTGCCGTATCCGGTGTCACTGCGGCGATGGCGCCCAGCCGTTCCCTGGCTTCATTCAGCGCCGCCTTGATATCCGTCATAGCCTGCTGCCGCGTCATCCTGGACCACTCCGGGTATAAGGATATGCGGAAAAACGGATGCTCCGGAGTGGCTGCTTCTGCTGTGGCCAGTGCAGCCGGGGCGGTGGCTTCATTGGCATGCAGCGCACTGCATGAACAGGCAATCAGTATCGAAAGTACTGTGCTTGAAAGTTTTTGCATGAGGATGGAGATGGAATGGTATTCGTTTTCTGTGACGATTTCAACCGGCCTTGAATCCGGGGCGTTTTACTCCCAGTTGGTCATTTCCTGGAAGGCTGCAATGCGGCGGGCAAGCTCATGAAGCCCCAGGGCAAAGAGGGATATGGTGCCGAATTTCTCGCACACGGCGGCGGCTACCACGGTGGCAATGGCCACGCCGCGTTTCATGTCCTCCCAGCGGGGATTGCCGCCGTTGAGGCATTTGGTGAGGTAACCGGCCAGGGCGCCCATGTAGGCATCTCCCGCACCAGTGGGGTCCTGGGCATGCTTGAGCGGCCAGGCCGGGCAGCGGAAAATGCGGGTTTCGCCATCCGGCGTGCGGTGGAACAGGGTGGAACCCGCGCTGCCATGCTTCACAATGGCATAGCGGGGGCCGGCGGCCAGCAATTTCTCGCCGGCTTCCAGGGAATCATCCGTCTGTGCCCAGAACTGCGCCTCCTCATCATTCATGAGCATGAGGTCCACGTTCTTCAGCAGCTCCAAGGCGTAATCCGGTTCGCGTTCCAGCCAGCTCTTCATGGAATCGGCCATGCGGAAACAGGCATGCGGGCACTGCTGAAGCATGCGGTTCTGCAGGCGCGGGGTCACATTCGTGGCCACGGCAATGCTGCATTCCTGCAGCTCCTGCGGCAGTTGCATTACCCAGTGCTCCTGCACCCCTTCCGTACGGCTCACGGTGGTGCGGTTGTTCATGTCGTCCTCGTACTTGCCGGTCCAGGCGAAGGTCTGGCCTTTCTCGTGCGCCACGTGCTTCATGCTCACACCGCGCAGCTCCAGCGCCTGCTCCCAGGCAGCGGGGAAGTCATCTCCCACCACACCGACCATATCCATCTTATCTGTGACCAGTCGTGCCGCCAGCGCCGCATAGGGCCCCGAACCTCCCATCACCGAACTCACCTGGCCACTAGGCGTAATGAGGGTATCAATGGCAATCGTGCCGTAAATCAGTGCTCGTCCGTTCATGAAGGTGGAGGGATATTGCTTATATGAGGTATAGTAAGAAAAATAAGGCACGCCTTGTTGCGCTTGTACCTTTCCCGGAAGAAAAAGCAGAGGCATCAGCGTGCTATGACGAGCTGCTTATAGCATGGATATGCTTTCTCGTCAAGTTTTGGGTGCGGTGGAATAGGGTAAGTTACGCGTGCTCGAAAGATGAAATTGTGAAAAGTAGTCTTTTGCAGGAATGCAGATTAGTAATCCGGCATGACAGGTCTGCGCGAGCCATATGCTGTGCCTGTGCATTTTTTCTGAACTGTTATTTTCAGTAAGTAGCTTTTGAAAGCCCGTTCCACGGGCGACATATCAATAGCGAGTGGTGGAGCGGCACTAGCCGCGTAACCACTCGTCTAGTAAAAAATAGACGTAGAACCCGTGGAAACGGGTGACAGAAAGCGAGACCGGGGAAACTATCTGTTGCATGGAAGGAGACCTAATTATAAATCATTGCGATACGTGTGCTAAAAACATGCCCTTTTATACATTTTTACTGTTGTT